>NZ_PQHY01000071.1:0-31702 GCF_003385175.1 Amycolatopsis ruanii | reverse complement strand
ATCGGGGCGGCCGTCGTGCATCGGCTTGCGGGGGAGGGCTGGCGGGTGGTCGCCGTGGACGTCGCCGAGGATTTGCCCGGGCTGGGCTATCCGCTCGCGCGTCGGGAGCAGCTCGCCGAGGTCGCCGCGAAATGGCCGGCCCAGGTGATCGACGTCGTCGGGGATGTGCGGGACCAGCGGGCTCTCGACGCGGCCGTCGGCGTCGCCGAGCGGGAGTTCGGCGGGCTGGACGCGGCGGTCGCCGCCGCGGCGGTCATGGCCGGTGGGCGGCCGCTGTGGGAGACCACCGATTCCGAATGGGAATCGCTCTTCGGCGCCGGGGTGGACGGCGTCTTCCACCTGGCCCGCGCGGCGGTGCCGGCCCTGCTGCGCCGCCCGCGGCCGCGCAGTGGACGGTTCGTCGCGCTCGCCTCGGCCGCCGGGCACACCGGCTTGTGGCGGCTGGCCGGCTACAACGCGGCCAAGCACGCGGTCGTCGGGCTGATCCGGGGCCTCGCCACGGACCTGCGCGGCACCGGCATCACCGCGACGGCCGTCTCCCCGGGCTCGACGCGCACACCGATGCTGGAGGCGACGGCCGAACTGTACGAACTGGACGACGTCGAGGAGTTCGCGCAGCACCAGCTCGCCGAGCGCCTGCTGGAACCCGACGAGGTGGCCGCGGCGGTGTGCTGGCTGTGCGGCCCCGACGCGAGCGCGATCACCGGCACGGTGCTCCACGCGGACGGGGGTTTCACGGCATGACGGTGCTCCACCTGGATCCCTCCACCAAGGCCGTCGCCGGGGGGCGCGTTCTCCTCGGGGGCTCGCCCCTGCGCGTCATCAAGCTCTCCGCCGCCGGGGCGCGCCTGTTCGCCCAGTGGGCGGCCGGCGCGGCGGTCGGCGACCAGCCCCACCACCGGCGGCTCGCGGACAAACTCGTCCTCGCCGGCATGGTCCACCCCACCTACCCCGAGGCGCACCTGACCCCGCAGGACGTCACCGTCGTCGTCCCGGTCCGCGACCACGCCGACCGCCTCGCCGGGCTCCTCCCGCGCCTGGCCGACGTCCGCGAGACGCTCGTCGTCGACGACGGGTCCGCCGTGCCCGTGCCGCACGCCGTCGACCGGCATCCCGTCCCGCGTGGCCCGGCCGCCGCCCGCAACACCGGCTGGCGCAAGGTCACCACCGAGCTGGTCGCCTTCCTCGACGCCGACACCCGGCCCGCACCGGGCTGGCTCGGGCCGCTGCTCGCGCAGTTCCAGGACCCCGCCGTGGTGGCCGTCGCGCCGCGGGTGCGCAGCGCGCCCGGCCCGGAAGCCCTGTCCCGCTACGAACAACTTCAGTCCTCTTTGGACATGGGTGCCATCCCGGCGCAGGTCCGCCCCCGCGGCCGCATCACCTACCTGCCCACCGCCGCACTCGTCGTGCGCACCTCGGCGCTGCAGGCGATCCACGGCTTCGACGAGGACCTGCGGTTCGGCGAGGACGTCGACCTGATCTGGCGCCTCGTCGATGCCGGCGGCTCCGTGCGCTACGAACCGGAGTCCGAAGTGGAGCACGAACCACGCACCACCTGGCGCGCCTGGCTGAAACAGCGGTACAACTACGGCACCTCCGCCGCGCCACTCGCGAAACGGCATGGGCGGCGAGCGCTCGCGCCGGTGCGGGTGTCCGGCTGGACCGCGCTGGCCTGGCTCGCGCTCGCCGCCGGACGGCCGAAGACCGGCGTCGCGATCGCACTCGGCACCGCCGCTCTGTTGCCCCGCAAGCTGAAACCCCTCGACGTGCCGGCGAAGGAAGCGCTCGGCATCGCCCTGCGCGGGCACGTCGCCGCGGGCCGCTTCCTCGCCGACGCCCTGACCCGTGCGTGGGGCCCGGCCGCGATCCCGTCGCTGGCGCTGTCCCAGCGCGGCCGCCGCGTCCTGGCCCTGGCCTACGCCCGGCACCTCCTCGACTGGGCCCGCACCCGGCCGGACATCGACCCGCTCCGGTGGCTGCTGGCCCGCGCCGCCGACGACCTCGCCTACGGCGCCGGGGTGTGGCGTGGCTGCCTGCGCGAGGACGAACCCGGCCCGCTGATTCCCGATCTCTCCAACTGGCCGGGAAAACGGCTATGAACCTCGCCGATCTCGCCTGGCCCGAACCCGGCGACCGCCGCCTGCTGGCCGTGCCGCTGGGCGCCACCGAGCAGCACGGTCCGCACCTGCCGTACACGGTGGACACCGAGATCGCGGCCGAGCTGTGCCGCCGCCTCGGCGCGGCCCGGCCGGAGGTCGTCGTCGCGCCCGCCCTGCCCTACGGCTCCAGCGGGGAGCACGCCGATTTTCCCGGTACGCTCTCGATCGGTCAGGAAGCCACCGAACTCCTCGTGGTCGAGCTGGTGCGGTCCGCGGACGCCTTCGCCGGGGTGCTGCTGGTGTCCGCGCACGGCGGCAACGCGTTCCCGCTGCGCCGCGCGGTGGCGAAACTGCGTTACGAGGGCCGGAACGTGCGCGCGTGGTGCCCGGACGGCCCGGCCGACGACACGCACGCCGGGCGGCTGGAGACGTCGGTGATGCTCGCGTTGCGGCCGGAAGCCGTGCGCACGAACCGGTTCGAGCCCGGCCAGACGCGGCCGTTGCCGGAACTCATCGGACGGTTGCGTGACGAAGGTGTGCGTGGGGTGAGTCCGAACGGGGTGCTGGGTGACCCCGCGGGGGCGAGCGCGGAAGCGGGGCGCGCCACCCTCAGTCGATGGACGGACGCTCTACTTGAAGCTGCCGCGGCGCTTGCCAGAGATGGCATCATGTAGCAGTCGGTGCATGAGACCCCTGTCACAAAGAGGTGATCGGTGTGAAGACCAAGGCCGCAGTCCTGCACTCCGCGGGCAAGCCGTTCGAGATCGAGGAACTCGAGCTCGACGGTCCACGCGAAGGCGAGGTTCTGATCAAGTACACGGCCGCCGGCCTGTGCCACTCGGACCTGCACCTGATCGACAACGACCTCGTGCCGCGGTTCCCGATCGTGGGCGGGCACGAGGGCGCCGGGATCATCGAAGACGTCGGCCCGGGCGTCTCCAAGGTCAAGCCGGGCGACCACGTCGTGTGCAGCTTCATCCCGAACTGCGGCCACTGCCGCTACTGCGCCACTGGCCGCTCGAACCTGTGCGACATGGGCGCGACGATCCTCGACGGGCACATGCCCGACGGCACCTTCCGCTTCCACCGCGGCGGCACCGACTACGGCGCCATGTGCATGCTCGGCACGTTCTCCGAGCGCGCCACGATCTCCGAGCACTCGGTGGTCAAGGTGGACGACTGGCTGCCGTTGGAGACGGCGGTGCTGGTGGGCTGCGGTGTACCGACCGGCTGGGCCACGGCCAACTACGCCGGCGGCGTCCGCGCGGGTGACACCTGCGTCGTGTACGGCATCGGCGGGATCGGCATCAACGCCGTCCAGGGCGCCGCGCACGCGGGTGCCGCGAACGTGATCGCGGTCGACCCGGTCGCCTTCAAGCGCGAGAAGGCGATGGAACTGGGCGCCACCCACGCGTTCGCCTCGGCGGACGAGGCCGCCGCGAAGGTCGCCGAGCTGACCTGGGGCCAGATGGCCGACCAGGCGCTGATCACCGTCGGCACGGTCGACGAGCAGGTCGTGACGGACGCGTTCAACGTGGTCGGCAAGGGCGGCACGGTCGTGATCACCGGCCTGGCCAACCCGGAGAAGCTGACGGTGCACCTGTCCGGCGGCGTGATGACCCTGTTCGAGAAGACGGTCAAGGGCACGCTGTTCGGCTCGGCCAACCCGCAGTACGACATCCTCCGCCTGCTGCGCCTGTACCAGGCCGGCCACGTGAAGCTCGACGAGCTGGTGACCAAGCGGTACTCGCTCGAAGAGGTCAACGAGGGCTACCAGGATCTGCGCGACGGGAAGAACATCCGCGGCGTGCTCATGCACTCGGCGGACTGAGTGCGTTCCCCGTGAGGGCGGGCCTGCCCGCCCTCACGGGTCGACCAGCGGCTGGAACGCCGCGCGCACGTCGGCGTCCGAGGGCGTCACGTACACCTGGCTCGGCGGGATGTCGACCGCCAGGTCGATGTAGGTCCGGTAGTGCAGCACCGGCGGGCAGGAGGCGCCGCCGATCTCCACCCGGGTGTCGGTGACCAGCCGCCCCGTCTTCACCTCGTACACGCGCACCGGGATCGCGATCTTCCGGAAGGACACGTCCTGGTAGCCGTACGGGCTCAGTCCCGACTCGTAGGGGCACGACCGCACCTGTGCGCCGTAGTCCGTCGTGCCCGCGCAGATCACCGCCACCGCGTCGGTGGGGCCACCGGCCCGCCACTCCGCGGGGAACCGGCTCAGGTGCTCGTCGTCGCCGAAGACCAGCGCCCGGTTCGGCCCGTCGCCGTAGGGTGCCGCGGCGCTGTAGGGCGCCGGGTGGTCGCAGTACTCGGGTTCGGCGCCGGGGTAGGAGACCTCCAGCAGATTGCGCACGTTCGCCAGCTCGATCGCCTGGGTGGCGCGGGTGACGCCGTCACCGGCCCGCGCGGTCAGCTCGTGCCCGGGGTACTGGTCGACGATCTGCTGGTACCGGTCGCGGGCCCGCGGCCAGTCGTTCGCGGCCATCAGCCGGTCCGCGCATCCGGCGAGGGCGGCGGGCGCGACCCGGGGGACCACGGCAGCGGCGTGGTCCAGCACGGGGCCGCGGACGCCCTGCCGCAACCAGTCGGTGATCGCGGCGGTGTCGCACGGGTCGGGGACGGGCAGGCGAGCGGTGAAGCGGTCCAGCACCTCCCGGATCCGCTGGTCCTGACCCGGGATCCCGCGCACCTCCACCAGGGTCGCGAACGCGCGCTCCAGGTTCGCCGGATCGCCGCCGAGGGCCTTGCCCAGCTGGGCTTCGGCCGCCAGCAGCAGACGGCAGGCCCGGGTGGTTTCCGCGGCGCGGACGGTCAGTGGCGCGTCGGCCAGCGTGTGCCCGGCCCACAGCCCGTCGAGCGCGGCCAGCGTGCCCGGGCAGTCGCCGCGGCCGTGCGCCTCGGTGGCGTCGCCCTCGATGCGGGCCGCGTCGAAACGCAGCAGCCCGGCGGCCAGCAGCACCGGGAGCGCGACGGCGAGGCCGATCAGCCGCTGCCGGGCCGCGTTCGGCGGGCGATCGGCCCGGCGCGCCAGGTACCAGCCGTGCCCGGTCATCGCCGCCCACCACGCGAGCACGACGATCTCGAACCACACGGTCCGCACCGCCAGGGCGAGGACCGCGACCAGCGCGATCGTCACCAGGCCGGTGAGGACCGCGAGCCGCCGACGGCCGAGCATCAGGTATCCGGCGCCGAGCAGCGAGGCGTTCGCGAGCGTCACGGCCAGTGGATCGGCGGGCTTGTC
Organism: Amycolatopsis ruanii; assembly: GCF_003385175.1. Classification (NCBI taxonomy): domain Bacteria; kingdom Bacillati; phylum Actinomycetota; class Actinomycetes; order Pseudonocardiales; family Pseudonocardiaceae; genus Amycolatopsis; species Amycolatopsis ruanii. The sequence continues at coordinate 26,356 of NZ_PQHY01000071.1, read as the reverse complement.
CATGATCGCCAGTGTCGGGGGAGCAGCCGGGCGTTGGTGCCGCCACGGCACGAACCTGCCACCGGTTCGATTGATCGACCGTCGCGATCAGTAGACCATCCGGCGCAGGCTAGTACGACGTTCGGCTGTGTCCGCGTCACAGTTGTGTGGCACGCGACTGTCATCCGGTCACAGAGATGCGCCGACGCGGCTACGGATCGTTGACCCCCGCGTGGCCCGATTCCTATCGTGACCGCGATCAACGTGGATCTCGGAAGGACACTCTCCATGGCGCATCAACGGCGATCGGCCGCGTCCGGGGACGGGGCGCCGTCTCTGGAACGGCGCCGGTTCCTCGGTTACCTCCTCGCGGCGCCCACCCTCGCGGTCGCGGCGAAGCTCGGCGGGGACCTCGCCGCCCCGGCCCCGGCCGACGCCGCGATCCCCACCCTCCCCGGGCCCGCCGACATCCTGGACCTCGGCGACGCGCTCACGCTCGCGGCGATGCCGACCTCCAACCTCATCGCGATCCAGGTCAACCGCGACGACACGGTCTCGTTCGCGGTGCCGCGCGCCGAGGTCGGCCAGGGCATCACCACCACCGTCGCGATGCTCATCGCCGAGGAGATGGACCTCCCGCTGAGCAAGGTCGGCGTCAACCTCGCCGACGCCCGCCCGGAACTGGTGTTCAACCAGCTCACCGGCGGGTCCAACTCGGTGCGCTCGCTCTACAACCCGGTCCGCACCGCCGCCGCCATCGCCCGTGCCCGTCTGCTGGCCACCGCCGCGGAGCAGTGGAAGGTCGACGCCTCGACGCTCACCGCGCGCGACGGCGTCATCCGCTCCGCCTCCGGCCGCACCGCGACCTACGGTTCCCTCGCCGAAGCCGCCGCGAGCGCCCGCACCGAGGAAACCAGCGCCACGCTGAAGGAGACCTCCGAGTTCCGCATCATCGGCAAGCCGACCGGCCGCATCGACGCGCTCGAAGCGGTCACCGGGCGCAAGCAGTTCACCATGGACCTGCAGGTCCCGAACGCCAAGCCGACGATGGTCTGCCGCCCGCCGACGATCAACGGCACCGTGCGGGCGGTCCGCAACCTCGCCGAGGTCAAGGCGATGCCCGGCGTCACCGACGTCGCCACGATCTCCACCGGCGTGGCGGTGCGCGCCGAGACCTTCGGCCAGTGCATCGACGCGATCCGGGCGCTGAAGGTGGACTGGGGACCGGGCACTGTGGACGGTGAGACCGACGCCTCGGTCGAGCGGAAGCTGCGCGCCGCCGAGCTCCCGATGACCGTGCCGCCGGTGCTGACCCAGTCGATCGACGCCGAGTTCGTGTTCGCCTTCGCCAGCAACAGCGCGCTGGAGACCAACTGCGCGATCGCCGACGTGCGGGCCGACCGCGCCGAGATCTGGTCCGGCCTGAAGTCGCCGATCACCACCCAGGAGCAGATCGCGCTCAAGCTCGGCCTGCCGATCCCGGCGGTCAAGGTGCACGTCGTCACCGGCGGTGGTTCCTTCGGCCGCAAGCTGTTCGGCGACGCCGCGCTGGAGGCCGCGGAGATCTCGAAGAAGATGGGCAAGCCGGTCAAGCTCATGTGGCACCGCGCCGACGACGCCCGCCACGGCCGCACCCACCCGATGTGCATCTCCCGCGTCCGGGTCAACCACGCGCTGGGCAACGTCGTCAGCTACGAGCAGCGGCACACCAGCGTCACCACCGACTTCGGCCACGGCCTCGGCGAGATCCTCACCGCGGTCGCCGCGAAGCTCCCGGTCGGTGACATCGGGTTCTCCCAGACGGTGTTCATGCTGTCCACGCAGATGCCCTACAACTTCGGCGCCACCACGCAGCTGCTCAACGAGGTGCCGCTGAAGTTCCACACCTCCAGCATGCGCAACGTGTACTCGCCCAACGTGGTGTGCGCGCGTGAGCTGATCGTCGACCAGCTGGCCGCGAAGATGGGCCAGGACCCGCTGACGTTCCGCCGGAACTTCCTCAAGGACGACCGCATCCGCAAGGTTCTCGACAAGGCCGCCGAGGTCGGCGACTGGGGCCGGAAGATGCCCGCCGGCACCGCGCAGGGCATCGCGCTGCACTACGAGTACAAGAGCGTCAGCGCGGTCCTGATGGAGATCGACTGCCGCCCGGAGACGGTCAACCGCAAGATCCGCAACGGGGTCGCCGGACCGCGCGTCACCAAGGCCGTCGCGGTCGTGGACGCCGGTCTGCCGATCAACCCGAAGGGCCTGGAGGCGCAGACGATCGGCTGCGTCAACGACGGCATCGCGATGGCGCTCACGTCGAGCCTGCACATCGACAACGGCCTGCCGCTGGAAGCGAGCTGGGACAACTACTTCTACACCCGGCAGTGGAACACGCCGCCGGAGATGGAGGTCGTGGTCATGCCCGCGACCACCGGTGAACCCGGTGGCGCCGGGGAGCTGGCCGTCGCCAGCTCGTTCGCCGCCGCCGCCTGCGCCTACGGCCGGGCGGTGGGGAAGATGCCGACCCGCTTCCCGATCAACCACGGCACGCTGAGCTTCGAGCCGAAGCCGAAGGTGCCACCGGTGCCCGAATCGCCGGTCGACGGCCTGGCCCACACGTACTGAGGAGCTTTCGTTGTCCCAACACACTTTCACGGTCAACGGCGAGCGGGTCACCGTCGACGCCGACGACAAGGTCCGGTTGCTCTGGGTGCTGCGCGACCTGCTCGGCATCACCGGCCCGAAGTACGGCTGCGGCATCAACGTGTGCAAGGCGTGCACGAGCCACATCAACGGCAAGGCGTTCAACCCGTGCGCGGTGCCGGTGTCGGCGATCGGCCCGGACGACGAGATCACCACGATCGAAGGTCTCGCCGACCCGGCCACCGGCGAGCTGCACCCGATGCAGCAGGCGTGGATCGACCGGGACGTCGCGCAGTGCGGCTACTGCCAGCCCGGCCAGATCATGGCCGCCATCGCCAAGGTGAAGCAGGCCCGCGCCGAGGGACGCGAGATCAGCGACGCCGACTTCGACGAGATCCGCAACATCTGCCGCTGCGGCACCTACTCCCGGATCCGGGAGGCCGTGAAGAGCGCGGCTGCCAAGATGTAGTGCATATGCGGCACCACGGCCCCGCAATCCTCCGCGATTGCGGGGCCGTTTCATGCCACTGCGCAACCTGGGACACTTTCGTGTTAGATGTCCACTCGCGAGCCCTCGACGGGGAGGACGGACATCTCATGAGGTACACGGGCGCCGAACCCGCCGTGGCCGGTCTGGCCGGCCGTGCCCTGCCGCGGTTGCCGGAGATGACCAAGGCGACCTACGCGCAGATCATCGAGGAGATGGCCGTCTACCGCGAGGAACGGTTCGTCTCGCATGACGACCTGTTCGCCTCGTGCCGGGACAACCTCCAGTTCCTCGTCCGCGCCCTGGCCGAGCCCGGCGCCCCCGACCTGTCCAAGGCACGCGCGACCGGGCGCGAGCGCGCGCTGATGGGCGCCCCGCTGCCGGAACTGCTGCGGGCGTTCCGCATCGGGTTCACCGAGGTGTGGCAGTGCTTCGTCGAGCTGACCGCGCCCGCGCAGGACGTCGCCACCCTGGTCTCGGCGACCACCGCCATCTGGGACCTGATGGACGACTACATCGAGGAGCTGACCTCGACCTACCGCGCGACGATGGCCGAGATCAGCCGCACCCGGCAGAACCGCAGGCTCGCGCTCGTGGAGGCGCTGTTCACCGGCGGCAACGCGACCGAGGGCACCCTGTGGGACATCGCGCGCATGCTCGACCTGCCGCTGGAGGGCAGCTTCGTCGTCGTCGCCGCGGAAACCCCCGGGCTGGGGCAGGAGGCGTTGCCGCTGATCGAGGTCCGGCTGCGGGAACGGCACCACGCGTCGGCGTGGCGGCTCACGCCGGAGCTGCAGATCGGGGTCGTGTCGGTGCGCGATCCGGGCCAGGTCCTGGAGCTGCTGCGGGAGAACCCGCGCGGGCGGGTGGGGATGAGCCCGGTGTTCACCGGCCTCGGCGACACCGCGCGCGCCCTGCACCTCGCGCGGGTCGCGCTGTCCAGCCTGCCGGCCGGGACGAAGGACGTGGCCCGGTTCCACGAGTCGCCGCTGGCCGGGCTGGTCGCCAGCGACCCGGAGGCGTCGGCCCAGCTGGCCGGGCAGGTGCTGCGGCCGATCCTGGAGCTGCCCGTCGAGGAGGGCAACGTGCTGCTGCTGACGTTGCGCGCCTGGTTCGACTGCGGCGGGTCCACGAAACAGATCGCCGAGCGGGTCTACTGCCACCCCAACACGGTGCGGCACCGGTTGAAGCGGATCACCGACGTGCTGGGCCGCTCGCTGAGCGACCCGTCGGACATCGCGGAGCTGGGCACGGCACTGCGGGCACTCGCCATGTTCGGCGAGTCCGCCCGCAGAGCCGTGCGAAATTGACACCCGTATCGCCTTGCTCGCGGTGCGGGTGGCGGCCCCTCCCGCCAGCCCACCACCACCCTCAACGGACGCGCTCCGCGCGGCTGGGCCGACTCAGCCCCCCGCTGTGGGATCGCCTCCTCATGAATTCCCGCCCGCCGGCCCGACCACCACCCCTGGTGGACGCGCTTCGCGCGACAGTGCCAACCACCACGTCGGCGCTGTCCTCGCGAGGGGGCTCCTGAGAACCCGCGGCGGTGCCGGCTGGCAGGCGCCGTCAGAAGAGCTCAACCGTCGAGCTTCTTGCCGGTGGCCTTGGTGAACGCCTTGGCGCCTGCGCGGTCCACCGCCGCCTTCACCCCGCCGAAGATCGCTCCCTGCAGCACCGCCGCGGTGAGCACCGCTTTGGTGGAGTGGTCGCCCGACGTGGCCTCCGGCGCGTCGTCCTCGCCGGTGACCGCCTTCCACGCCTGCTTGAACAGCATTCCGGCGAGGATCCCGCCCAGTGCGCTCACGGCCAGGCTCAGCGGCTTGTACAGCAGTTTCATCCCGTCACCTCTCCACAGTGGACCCGGCTCCACCCGTCCGGGTACCCGGAGTTCCGGAGGCTGACACTCCGCCGTTGTGCGGCGGCGGCGAGGGGCGTACCTTGGCGCGATACTTTCGCCGGGAGGGTCACTGGTGGTCAGGGGCAAGGTCGTCCGGTTCGACGAGATGCGCGGGTACGGGTTCGTGACGCCGGAAGGGGGTGGCGAGGACGTCTTCATGCACGTCAACGACCTCGACGTGGACAAACGCCTGATCACGCCCGGCGTGGTCGTCGAGTTCACGGTCGAGGACGGCGAACGCGGGCTCAAGGCGTCCGACGTCCGCCTGGTGCGCCAGGCCGCCGACGACGACCGCGACGACGCGTTCCCGGCGCGCGACTTCCGCGAGGAGCTGACGGAATCGCTGCTCACCGGCGTCCCGACGCTCACCGCCGAGGAGGTCCTGCGGGTCCGCCGCGTCGTCCTCGAACTCGTCCGCGACCACGGGTGGCTCGGCGGCTGAATGTTTCGGTGACCTGGGTGCGGGCACACGAACACCCATGAAGGCTGTTACCTGGCACGGCAAGCGCGACGTCCGCGTCGAGGACGTCCCGGACCCGCGGATCGAGGAACCCACGGACGCGATCGTCCGCATCACCTCGACCGGTATCTGCGGCTCCGACCTGCACCTGTACGAGGTGCTCGGGCCGTTCATGGGGGAGGGCGACATCCTCGGGCACGAGCCGATGGGCATCGTCGAGGAGGTCGGCTCCGGCGTCACCGACATCAAACCGGGCGACCGGGTCGTGGTGCCGTTCAACATCTCCTGCGGCCACTGCTTCATGTGCGATCAGGGCCTGCAGTCCCAGTGCGAGACCACCCAGGTCACCGAGAAGGGCAAGGGCGGCGCGCTGTTCGGCTACACCAAGCTCTACGGCCAGGTGCCCGGCGGGCAGGCCGAGTACCTGCGCGTCCCGCAGGCCCACTACGGGCCGGTCAAGGTGCCCGAGGGGCCGCCCGACGAGCGGTTCGTCTACCTCTCCGACGTCGTGCCCACCGCGTGGCAGGCCGTCGAGTACGCCGCGATCCCCGACGGCGGCAGCGTCGTGGTGTTCGGGCTCGGCCCGATCGGGCAGATGTGCTGCCGCATCGCGCGGCACCGGGGCGCGCGCCAGGTGATCGGCGTCGACCTGGTGCCCGAGCGGCTGGCGCTGGCCGGACGCTACGGCGTCACCACCATCGACGCCAGGGCGGAGAAGGACGTGCCGGGCGCGGTGCGGGAGATGACCTCGGGCCGCGGCTCGGACTCGGTGATCGACGCGGTCGGCATGGAGGCCCACGGCGCGCCGCTGGGCAAGCTCACCCACCAGATGGTCGGGCTGCTGCCGGACACGATCGCCGCGACGCTGATGGAGAAGGGCGGCGTGGACCGGCTCGCGGTGCTGCACCAGGCCATCGCCACGGTGCGCCGCGGCGGCACGATCTCGCTGTCCGGCGTCTACGGCGGGATGCTCGACCCGCTGCCGATGATGGAGCTGTTCGACAAGCAGATCCAGCTGCGGATGGGCCAGGCCAACGTGCGCCGGTGGATCGACGACGTCCTGCCGCTGGTCAGCGACGACGCCGACCCGCTGGGCGTGGTGGACCTCGCCACCCACAAGCTGCCGCTGGAGGACGCGCCGCGCGCCTACCGCATGTTCCAGCAGAAGCAGGACGGGGCGATCAAGATCCTGCTCCAGCCTTCGGCGTGACGGAGGCGGCGGGCGAGGATTTCCGGACAGCGGAGCGTGGCCCCGGATGATCACCCGGCTATGATCTGGCTCCCTGGGATTGTCCAGCAGCGTGGCACCCGTGTTCGAAGCAACTCCACTGCAGGAGCCGTACACGCATGTCCACGCCCCGGAAGCCGGACCCCTTGTCCGACCTGCCCGCAGGCCAGAGCGCCGATCAGGTCGGGATGTACCAGTGGGACATCCGTGCCGCGACGTGGACGTGGTCGGCGGAGATCTACCTGATGTACGGCTACCAGCCGGGTGCGGTCGAACCGGGCCTGGACCTGGTCACCAAGCACGGCCACCCCACGGACCGCCGCCAGCTGGCGGCGGTGTTCGACGAGGCCCGCCGCACCGGGCAGCCGTTCAGCGCGCAGCAGCGCATCCTCGCCGCGGACGAGAGCACCCGCGCGCGCCTCGTGGTCGGTGACGTCGAGCGGGAGGACGGCGAGACCGTCGGGGTGCACGGGTACTACGTCGACCTGACCACCGCCCGCGTCCGGGAGGCCGAGCAGCTGTCCGAGCTGGCCGGCGAGGCCGCCGGGCTGCAGCGCGCGATGGCCTCGCGCGCCACGATCGAGCAGGCCAAGGGCATGATCATGCTGGCGTACGGGCACGACCCGGCGGCCGCGTTCGAGCTGCTCATCCGCGCCTCCCAGCAGAGCAACGTCAAGCTGCGCGACCTCGCCGACCGGCTCGTCGACGCGGTGCAGGCCTCGGGTGAGCCACCTGCCCAGGCGCGGGCCCACCTGGAAACGATTCTGGCGCGATTGGCGGTGCCGGAGGACGTGTAACCGGCGCGTCTCGAGGTACCCGGAGCGTGACCGGGTGAAAGGAGACCTGCCGAAATGAGCACGATCACCGAGTCCGTCGACGTGAACGTCGACGTGCGCACGGCCTACAACCAGTGGACCCAGTTCGAGTCCTTCCCGCAGTTCATGGAGGGCGTCGAGGAGATCCGCCAGCTCGACGACACGCACACGCACTGGGTGACCAAGATCGGTGGCGCCAAGCGCGAGTTCGACGCCACGATCACCGAGCAGCACCCCGACGAGCGGGTCGCGTGGCGGTCCGACTCCGGCCCGAACCACGCCGGTGTCATCACGTTCCACCGGCTGGACGACCACAAGACGCGGGTGACCGCGCAGATGGACATCGACCCCGAGGGCTTCGTCGAGAACGCCGCCGACAAGCTGGGCATCCTGGACCGCCGCGTGCACGGCGACATGGAGCGCTTCAAGGCGTTCATCGAGAAGCGCGGCGGCCGGGAGACCGGCGCCTGGCGGGGCGACGTGGACCGTCCCGGCAGCTGATGGCCACGAAGACACAGCGGACCGCCGCCGAGTTCGTGCCGGACAGCCGCGCGCTGGACCGGCTCCGCTCGGCGGCGTCGCGCTGCGAGGGATGCGACCTCTACCGCGACGCGACGCAGACGGTCTTCGGGGACGGTCCCGCGCCGGCGAAGGTCATGATGCTGGGCGAGCAGCCGGGCGACAAGGAGGACGTCGCCGGGGAGCCGTTCGTCGGTCCCGCCGGGCGCCTGCTGGACCGGGCACTGGAGGAGGCCGGGGTCGACCGGTCGCAGGTGTATGTGACGAACGCGGTGAAGCACTTCAAGTTCGTGCCGGCCGAGCGGGGGAAGCAGCGGATCCACAAGAAGCCGTCGCGTGGGGAGATCGTGGCGTGCCGGCCCTGGTTGGTCGCCGAGCTGGAGGCCGTGCAGCCGTCGGTGGTGGTTTTGCTGGGGGCTACCGCGGCTTCGTCGTTGATGGGGCCGTCGTTCCGGGTGACGGCTCATCGGGGGGAGTTGCTGGCGGCGCCGGAAGAGTTCGCCGGGACGCCGGAGCGGGTGCTGGCGACGGTGCATCCGTCGTCGGTGCTGCGAGCGCCGGACCGGGACGAGGCGTTCGCGGCGCTGGTGAGCGACCTGCGGGCGGTGCCGTCGGTGATGTGACTTCGGGGGGCGGGGGGCCGCCTCGCTTCGCATCGGCGGAGATTGAGCTGGGCGGGGGTTCCGCAGGCAAGAAAATGAAGGAAGCCCCCACCGCGTGGTGGGGGCTCCTTTTTTCTCAGGTGGTGCGGCCCGAGAGGCGGTCGCGGATCCGGTCGATCAATCCGGCCCCCGGGTCGAGGATCAGGTTCATCGGCGGGCGGTCCGGCGCGCTCGGGTGCGGGCGGGTCGGCGCCACCTTCTTCGCCTTCACCACCTTGTCGCCCAGGTCGCGGAGCTCGTCGGGGGAGCAGGCGGACTGCAGCTTCGGCAGCAGGTCCTGCTCCTCGTCCTCGATGTGGTGCCGGATGTCGTCCATCAGGCTGCGCATCAGCTCGTCGAACCGGGGGTCGGTCGCCGGCACGTCCTCCAGCTGCTTCATGACCTCCTCGGCCTCGGCGTGCTCCTCCAGCTCGTGGTCGACCAGCTCGTCACCGTTGTCCAGGTACTTCCGCGCCGCCGGGTACATGAACTGCTCCTCGGCGACCGAGTGGCGCACCAGCTCGGCGATCACGTGGTCGGCCAGGTCACGGCGGTGCTCCGGGGTGCCCGCGCCCGACTCCAGCTCGGCGAAGACGCGTTCGATGTGGCGGTGATCGGAGAGGATCACAGCGATCAGGTCCGGTTTCTCTGCGGCAGTCATGCGTCTGGCGATACCCGCCCGATCGGGGAGCTAATCTCACGGATGCCCGGTCAGGCGCAACGAGAAGTTGTCGAACGTGGCCGGCAGCGGGCGGCCCGGGCCCGGCTTGGGGGAGGAGTCCACTGTGTAGTCCCGGTCCCCGATCAGGGCGGCCAGCACGGTCGAGCCGGTGAACAGCACCAGGTTCTTCGCCGGGCACTCACCCGGCCCGGCGCTGAACGGCACCAGCGACGGCTCCTCCTGCGCCCGCCCGTCCAGCCAGATCTCCGGCGCGAAGCTGTGCGCGTAGGGCAACCGTGAATCGTCGCGGTGGAACAGCGGGGTGAACACCAGCAGGCCCGTCCCCGCCGGCACCCGGTGGCCGTGCCAGTCCAGCTCCTTCGTCGTGTCCCGCAGGATCGCCGGCGTCGTGGGCCACAACCGCACCGTGTCCAGCACGCACGCCCGCAGGTAGCCCAGATCGGTACCGGACGCGAGGTCCTGCCGGGCCTGCTGCCGCTGCGCGGGATGCGTGGCGAGCAGGGCCAGCGTGCGGAAGGTGACCATCCCGGCGGCGTCGAACGCGAACAGCCAGTGCCCGATCTGGCTGGCCACCTCGTCGTCCGCCGCGAGGCCGCCGGCGAGGCTGTCGTCCGGCGCCCGGGCCAGCAACGGGTGGACCCGGCCGAGGAACTCCGCCCGCAGCCGACCGCGCCGCGGCATCAGGGACGACCAGTTCGCCGCCAGCCGCAGCCGTTCCAGCAGGTCCGTCGTGGCCTGGTCGTCACGCGCGTGGTCGCCGAACACCACCCGGCGCACCATCCGCCACCACACCGGCGCGAACGTGTCCCAGTCGAGCTGCCCCGGCCCCAGCGCGGCGAACTCGTCGGCGACCTTCGCCCGCACCGACGGCGCCAGGTGGTGCGTCGGCCGGCTCGTCTCCAGCGCGCGCTCGGTCCACTCCCGGCGCCGGTCGCGGTCCGGCCCCGCGGAGATCAGCACCCCGTGCGGCTGGAACTGCGCCAACGCCTTCCGCTTCTCCAGGTTCGCCGGCGTGAACGGCTCCGGCGACTCCGCCAGCACCCGCCCGACGTCGTCGGGGGAGAGCACCACCGCGAACGACCGGCCGGGCACCGCCAGGCGCAACAGCCCGTCACCGTGGCGGGCGCGCAGCTTCTGCAGGGTCCGCACGGCGGAGGCGTCGGCCTGCATCTTCTCCAGCAGGGTCATCACCCGCGGCCGCCGCTTGATCACGCCACCGGCGAGAACGGGCCCGATGACGCCGGTCAGCACCTTCACCGTCTCCGGCACCGACGCCGTGGGCAGCCCGCTCACCGGGTCACCAGCTCCGCGATCCGGTCCAGCGCGTGCTTCGCCTCGGGGATGTCCGCGATCATCCACGCGTGGAACATCCCGCCGTACTCCCAGTACTCCAGTGGCACGCCCTGTACGGCCGCCTTGTGGTAGAGGTTGCGCGAGTCGGCCAGCAGCACGTCCCGGGTGCCGATGAAGCAGCTCAGGGCGCCCAGCCCACGCAGGTCGCCGTTGATGGGGCTGACCAGCTCGTTCGCCGGATCCAAGCCGCCCGCGTAGAGCCGCCCGGCCTCCCGCAGGCCGGTCACGCCCAGGTACGGGTCGTGCCGGTCGTACTCGGGCAGCGCCGGATCGGTCATCGTGATGTCCAGCCACGGCGAGAGCATCACGACTTCCTTGGGCTGCGGCCGCCCCTCGTCGCGCAATGCCTGCGCCAGCACCAGCGACAGCCCGCCGCCCGCCGAGTCGCCCATCAGGACCTGGTCGGCCGGGTCGGCGTCGCCCAGCACCTCCTTGTAGGTGGCGTGGATCATCGACAGCGTGTCGTCGTAGTGGCTGCCGGGCGCCAGCGGGTACAGCGGCGCGGTGACCGCGCAGCCGGTGCGGGCGATCAGCCGGGCGAAGAACTTCCAGTGGTCGCCCTGGATCTGGTGCACGTACGCGCCGCCGTGGAAGTACAGGACGTGCCGCCCGGTCGCGTTCGCCCGCGGCCGCAACGTGTACACGGGGTGACCGTGCACCTCGGTGCGGTCGAGGTCGACCTGCTTGCGCACCGCCGGGGGCGGCAGCGCGTTCTCCCGCTGCTGCCGCGGCCCCATGCTCTCGTGCAGTGCGTCCACGTCGGCGAACGTGCGCTTGCGCCCGGTCAGGAGCATCTCGGCGATCAGCAGTCTGGCGTGCAGGCTCGTCTTTCCGACCACCGGGTGCGGTTACCCCTGCTCCTCCGGGGCGAAACTAGACCAGGTCGCGGGGGAACCGGCGGTGCCAGTTGCGGGAGAACACGCGGTGCGCGCCTTCGTAACCGTCCAGTGTGGCGTGCAGCACGAACTCCTCCGGCGTGCACGACAACACGGTGCGCGTTTCCGTGCGGGCTTCCCAGTCGCCGCGCGCGAACGTCATGCTCCACTTCGTCTCGCCGCACACCGAGGCGAAGTCGTCGGCCACCGAGCTGTAGCGCTCGTAGGCGCGCCGCGAGACCTCCAGGTCGATGTCGTCCAGCCGCACGGTGCCCGAGTCCTTCACGATCTCCAGCGCCGACCGGTACTCCACCAGGTCACGCGACACCGTCCAGCGCTGCTCGCCCGGCCGCAGCACGGTGGTGGTCCTCGGCGGCGAACCCTCCGGCTCACCGAACACCTGGCCGCTCACCTCGTCGGACTCGCGGATCGGCCGCACCGGCAGGGCCAGGGAGCTGCCCTTCGTGTGGACGGTCAGCCGTGCGGGCTCCGGTGCCGGCCACGCCAGCGGCCAGTACGAAGTGGACAGTGCGAGCCGGATCCGGTGGCCGGGCGGGAACGCCTGCGCGACACCGTTGAGCTCCAGCTCCACCTGGTAGCGCTTGCCCGGCTCCAGCGGGGCCGGTTCGTGGTTGCTGTCGCGGTGGGTCAGGTTCAGCAGCCCGTAGGTGACGCGGGTCGCGCGCCCGTCCGGGTGCACGTCGGACAGCCGCGCCGCGACCATCGCCACCGGCTTGTCCACCGACAGCTCCAGCCGCACCTTCGGCGCGCCGAGGACCTCGCACGTCTCGGTCAGCTCGTCACCGTCGAACACCAGCGACCCGCCGTCCTCCTCGCGCTGGTCGTAGGGCAGGTCCGGCGGCGCGTTGTAGGAGGCCCACTTGCCGGCGAACTGTCCCACCGACAGCGGCGACTCGACGTGCAGCGCGGTGTCCGGCACGTCCTCGTCCGGGCGCCCGATCCGGTGCCGCGCCAGGGGATACGTGCGCCAGTCGATGTGCGGCGACGGCCACTGCGGCTCACCGACCCACCGGCCGGGACGCTCCTCGTAGGACGTCGACGGCGGCACGCTGTCCTGCATCCAGGTCAGCAGCATCGGCCCGTCCATCACGCCGTTGTCGCGGTCCTTGAGCCAGTGGTCCCACCACTTCACGACCTCCTGCAGGTACCCGATCGCCGGGCCCGGCTCGCCCAGGTGCGGGTACTTGTGCGACCACGGGCCGATCAGGCCCTTGCGCGGCACGGACAGGTTCGCCAGCAGGCGGGTCACGGCGTTGGAGTAGCCGTCCGCCCAGCCGCTGGAGGCCAGCACCGGCACCTGCACGTCGCTGTAGTTCTCGCACACCGAGGCGTGGCACCAGTACTCGTCGCGGCGCTGGTGCTCCAGCCAGGTGTCCACCCACGGGCCGACGCCCTCGGCGCGTTCCAGCCACATGTCCCGCCAGCGTTCGCCGATCAGCGCCGGGTCCGGCGGCAGGGTGCTGTAGGCGAACATCGTCCCGGCCTCGCCGAGGTTGTCCGACAGCATGCAGCCGCCCATGTAGTGGAAGTCGTCGGAGTAGCGGTCGTCGGTGAACGACGAGATGACGATGGCGCGCAGGCTCGGCGGTTTCCGCGCGGCCACCTGGAGCGCGGCGAACCCGCCCCAGGAGATGCCCATCATGCCGGTGCGCCCGTCGCACCACGGCTGCTCGGCGATCCACGCCAGTACGTCCTCGGCGTCCTGCTGCTCCTGCTCGACGTACTCGTCGGTCAGGACTCCCTCCGACTCACCCGTGCCCCGCAGGTCCACGCGCACGCACGCGTACCCGTGCCCGGCGAGGTAGGGGTGGTGGACGGAGTCCCGGACCGCGGTCAGGTCCCGCTTGCGGTACGGGATGTACTCGAGGATCCCGGGCACCGGTTCGTCGTCGGCGGACACCGGCCGCCAGATCTTCGCGGCCAGCCGGGTACCGTCCGACACCGGTATCCAGACGTGCTCTTCCTCGGTGATCTCGTACGGCAGGGAGCGGACCTCCCGCATATCCGATCAACCCTCCTCGAACTCGAACTCCAGCGAGTCGATCGTGCGCTGGTACTTGTCCTTCAGCTCGGCCTCGCTGTCCGCGCCGACGTAGACGAACGCCAGCTCGAAGCTGTAGCTGTCCTGGGCGTCCATATCGGACAGACGCTGGCCCTCGGCGGGCACGATGTCCACCTCGACGCCGGGGATCTCCCGCTGCAGCCGCTGCATTTCCTCCTGGGTCGGGACGTGTTTGACGATACCGTCGGTGAAGCGGCGGTGGTACCACTTGGCCGCGATCTTGTACTCGCCCTCGTCGTGCGGCATCTCCGGGCGGCGGCCCAGTCCCAGCTCGATCATGTTGTAGTGGTCGGGCACACCGTCGACGTCCTCGAACATCTCGGCGTGCGACTGCGAGTGCCGCGGGTTGATCTCCAGCAGCTTCACCTCGCCGGTGTCGGGCCGGCAGAAGAACTCGATGGAGAACGTGGAGTTGTTCAGGCCGATCTGCTCGATGACCTTCTTGGAGACGTCGAGCATCTTCGCCACGATCGGCTCGGGCAGCTGCGAGGGGTACTGGTGGCGCAGGAACGACGAGCTGTCCGGGTAGTTCAGCGAGTCCAGCGCGCCGTAGACGACGACCTCGCCGTCGTGGACGTAACCCTCGGTGGCCGCCTGCTGGCCGGTCATCTCCTCCTCGGCGAGGGCGGCGAGCGCTCCCGCCTCGGCGATCTCCGGCGGGATGTCGACGCCGGTCACCTGGTCCAGGATGTACTGGAACGGCTTGCCCACGCGCCCGATCCCGGCGCGGATCTCCTCGACGGCCTTGACGAAGTCGTCCTCGTCCTTGACGTGGAAGGCCAGTTCGGAGGAGAACGACTTGACCGGCTTGAGCCACATGGGGAACGACAGTCCCGCCGGTGGTTTCGGGTCGCCGTCGAGGTCGACCAGCGCGAAGTTCGGGATCGCGTCGGTGGCTTTCCGCTGTTCCAGGCGGCTCCAGTACTTGTGCTCGCACTTGAGCACGCCTTCGAGGTTCGGGGTGGGCAGGCCGTAGCGGCGGCCCAGGATGGGCACCATGGTGGTGACCGGGAAGTCCCAGTAGCCCACGATGGCGCCGATCTCGCCGTCGAAGGCGTCCAGCTCGGCCACGGCTCTGTCGATGAGGTCGGCGATCGGGATCTCGCCCTCCTGCACGTCTGCCTGCGTGAGGAGCTGGTGGTAGCGGTAGTTCTCCGCTCCCGGCACGCGTCGCAGGGTGCGCAGGTTCGCGTCGTCGAGTCCCAGCACGAAGATGTCGGTTTCACTCACCACGAACTGATCCCCGTTGTCGGAGTTCGGTAAACACCGCCGGGTGAGGCGGGTAACCTCGGCCACGTGCCCGATCTCAGCGAGTACCGGCGCAAACGCGATCCGAAGCGGACGCCGGAACCGATGCCCGACCGGGTGGTGCCGCGGGGCGACGACGACGTGTTCGTCATCCAGGAGCACCACGCCCGCCGGCTGCACTGGGACGTGCGGTTCGAGCGGAACGGGGTCCTGGTGTCGTGGGCGGTGCCGAAGGGGTTGCCGCAACGCCCCGGGCCGCCCCGGCTGGCGGTGCACACCGAGGACCACCCGCTGGAGTACGCGGCCTTCGAAGGGGAGATCCCGAAGGGCGAGTACGGCGGCGGAAAGATGTTGATCTGGGACCGCGGCACGTACGAGGTGCTGCACTGGAACGACCACAAGGTCGAGGTGGACCTGCACGGGTCGCGGGTGCGGGGCCGGTTCGTGTTCGTGAACAGCCACAAGGGTTCCGAGTCGCGGGACTGGCTGGTGCGGCGGGTGGACCGGGGCAGCGGGGAGGAGCTGCCGGAGTTCGTGAAGCCGATGCAGGCGCGGTCCGGCGCGCTGCCGCCGGATGACGACGGATGGGCGTACGAGTTCCGCTGGCAGGGCGAGCGGGTGCAGGTCCGGGTGGAGGGCGGGCGGATCACGGTGCGTGATCGGACGGGCGAGGACGTCACCGTGCGGTACCCCGAGCTGCGCGCCCTCGGCGAGTCACTGGGGGCGACGGAGGTCCTGCTGGACGGGGAGCTGATCGTGCTGGAGGAGGGCCGCCCGAGCCGGACGGCGCTGAAGACGCGGGTGTCGGCGGAGGCACGATCGGTGAAGCGCTTGGCCGAGCGATCGCCGGTGCTGTTCCTGCCGTTCGACGTGCTGCACGTTGATGGAAAGTCGTTGCTGGAGGTGCCGTACCGGAAACGCCGCGCGCGCCTGCGAAAGCTGAAGCTGGCGGGGGAGTATTGGCGAACGCCGGATTCGTACGAGGGCGGCGGAGCGGACGTACTGGCGGCGAGCCTGGCGAACGGCCTCGGCGGAGTGACCGCGAAGCGGCTGGATTCGGTTTATGAGCCGGGAAGAAGGAGTGAGGCCTGGCGGACCGTGGCGAAGTAGGGTGGTGGGCCGGCAAGGGGAGTGGGCCGGTACCCGGCTGACCGCGCGGCAGCCCTACGAACCGGAAGCCGGCAACGCAGGTGGCCGGGCAATCAACCTGACCGCGCGGCAGCCCTGCGAACGGAAGGGTCGCGTCCCGTGGAGTGGTGTAACTCGGTGCGTGAGGCTCTGCTGGGTTAGATCATGCCGTCATCAACTCGTGTGTGGCTACCTCGTCCTGGGTGGTGGGGTTGGTGAGCAGGGCCATGGTGTTGTCGGAGAGGTAGCGGCGGTCGTTGGTTTGCCATTCGTCGTGGGCCTCGACGAGGACAGCGCCGGCGAGGCGGAGCAGGGCGGCGGGGTTGGGGAAGACGCCGACGACGTCGGTGCGGCGTTTGACTTCCTTGTTGAGTCGCTCGAGCGGGTTGGTGGACCAGATTTTCTTCCAGTGCGCGACGGGGAAATCGGCGAAGGCGAGCAGGTCGGGCGCGGCGTCGCGCAGCATGGTTTCGACCTTGGCGGATTGCCGTCCGAGCATGCCGGCGATCACGTGGAGCTGCTCGCGCACCATGTCGGCTTTGGGTTGGGCGAAGATGGTGCGGATCGCGGCGGCGACCATCTCGGAGCTGCCTTTGGGAACCTGGGCCAGCACGTTGCGCAGGAAGTGAACCCGGCAGCGTTGCCAGGCCGCGCCCAGCAGGACCGCGGAGATGGCCTGTGTCAGGCCGGTGTGGGCATCGGAGATGACCAGTTGCACCCCACCCAGCCCGCGGGCCTTGAGCGAGCGGAGGAAGGCGGTCCAGAAGGCGCCGTCCTCGGAATCGCCGACGGCGAAGCCCAACACTTCGCGCCATCCATCGGCGCGGACGCCGGTGGCGATCACCACGGCCTGGGACACGACGCGATGGTTGACTCTGGCCTTGCAGTAGGTGGCGTCGAGGAACACGTAGGGAAACGGCTGCTCGGCCAGTGACCGGTCGCGGAACGCGCCCACCTCGGTGTCCAGGTCGGCGCAGATCCTGCTCACCTCGGACTTGGAGATGCCGCTGTCCGCGCCGAGGGCTTTGACCAGATCATCGACCTTGCGAGTGGAGACGCCGTGCAAGTAGGCCTCCATCACCACCGCGAACAGGGCCTGGTCCACCCGACGGCGCCGCTCCAGCAGCGACGGGAAGAACGAGCCGGTGCGCAGCTTCGGTATCCGCAGCTCCAGATCCCCGGCCGTGGTCGACAGCGTGCGGGTGCGGTGCCCGTTGCGCTGAGCGGTGCGGTGCTCGGTGCGTTCGTGCAGGGCTGCGCCGATGGTCTCGGTGAGCTCGGCCTCGATCAACGCCTGATAGATCGTCTCCGCCGCCTGACGGACACGATCCCCAACATCGGCGACCTTGAGTGCATCCAGAACTTCGAGCAGGGCAGACTGGTCCAGGGCCATCGCGTGATACCTCTCTACGGGTTCCTTGGCGGGTTCCTGCAGAGACTCACGCGATGGCCCCCTCCACGCGGCCAGCCACGCCGAACAGACCCGAACTTCCACCACCACCGGGGACACGACCGGGCCACTCACCGCCGCACGAGTGGACCAGTCGTAGCGGTGCGAGAGGACCAACCGCACGTGAGCGCGCGAGTGGACCACTCATAGCTACGCGAGAGGACCACTCGCGACCGCACGAGAGGCCCACTGGCGCAGCATGAGTGGACCAGCCACCACCCCACGAGAGGCCCACTCACGGCAGCGCGAGTGGACCAACCACACCCACGCGAGAGGGCCAGTCGCTCGCCATCGCACGAAAGGGCCACTCATCGCCGCGCCAAGGGGTCAGTCGCGGCCGTGCGAAAGGACCAACCGCACGCGAGCGCGCGAGTGGACCACTCATAGCTACGCGAGAGGACCACTCGCGACCGCACGAGAGGCCCACTGGCGACCGCACGAGAGGCCCACTGGCGCAGCATGAGTGGACCAGCCACCACCCCACGAGGGGGCCGACCGCTCACCATCGCGCGAGAGGGCCAGTCGTGGCCGCGCGAGAGGTCCAACCACACGTGACCGCGCGAGTGGGGCTACTCATCTCCCCGCGCGAGGGCCAGTCACCGCCGTATGAGAGGGCCAACCACAGCCGTATGAGAGGGCCAGTCACCGCCGCGCGAGAGGGCCAGCCACCGCCGCGCGAGAGGGCCAGCCACCGCCGCGTGAGTGGGCCATCCGTGCGTGGTGAGTGACCACCAGCAGCCTCTCGATCGGCAACCGCCCAGCTCAGTAGCAGCTAGACACCACCGGCAGGCACACGTACGTGTCACCCCAATGCCCCTGCCCCGTCGCGGTCGTGGCGTAGCGGATCAGCGGTGCCAGCCGTGCGATGCCCTCGGCCAGTGCGTCCTGGTTTCGCTGCAACATCGCGGTCAGGCGGTCCAGCGAAGCCAACACCGGACGCAACCCGACATCGTTGTCATCAATCACCCCGCGCACCTGCCGCGACAACTCCTGCGCCCCCGCCAGCAACGTCGAAATCGCCCGCGCGCGGGCCGCCACCTCCGCCAGCACCAGGTTCCCGTCCGCCAGCAGCCGCACCAGCGCAGCGTCCCGGTCCGCCAGTGTGCGCGAGACCGCCGCCGTGTTCCCCAGCAGCCGCGACAACGCCGCATCCCGCGACGCGATCGTCTCCGACAGCTGCGACAACCCCGCCAGCGCACCCCGCACCGACGGCCCGCCCGGCAACGCCTCCGCCAGCACCTCGAACGACCGCGCCAGCCCCTCCGTGTCCAGCGCGCCAACCGTCGCCGACAGGTCCCCGAACGCGTCCAGCACGTCGTACGGCGCGACGGTCCGCTCGCGCGGGATCACCCCGTCGAGTGGCGCCGAACCGAGCGGGTCCAGCGCCAGGTACTTCTGCCCCAGCAACGTCTTGATCTTGATCGCCGCCGTCGTGCGGTCACCCAGCCAGGTGTCCTCGACCTCGAACCTCACGCGCACGGACCCACCGTCCAGCCCGACGTCCACCACCTCGCCGACCTTCACACCGGCCACCCGGACCTCGTCACCGACCACGAGCCCCGCCGCCTCGCTGAACTCCGCCTCGTACGCCACCCCCGTCCCGATGATCGGCAGCGAATCCGCGTGCGCAGCCGCGACGAACGCCAGCACCAGCACCACGAGACCGGCAATTCCGATACCGGCAGGATCCCGATCACGCACCCCGCAGCCCCTTCCGCCGGGTTACGCTCTTAACACGTGCCTCCGATCGAATGACGTATCCACCGACATGTCGGAAAAGAACAACTCCCTCGGGTGACCCATGTCAGCATGTCGCCCATGACCGACTCCGAGCCCCGGTGGCGGAGACTCGAACCGGACCAGCGCAGGGAACAGATCTTCGCCTGCGCCGCCCGGCTCTTCGGCGAGCGCCCGTACGCCGAGGTGTCCACATCGGACATCGCGGCGGCGGCCGGCGTCGCCCGTGGGCTGATCAACCACTACTTCGGCACCAAACGCCAGCTCTACCTGTCGGTGCTGCGCCGCACGATGACGATCCCGACCGCGGCGCTGGACATCGTCACCGACGGCCCGCTCGAGGAGAAGGCCCGCGTCGCGGTCGACTGGTTCCTCACCCTCGTCACCAAACAGGGCAAGACCTGGCTGGTGGCGACCGCCCCGGATGGCCTGGGCAGCGATCCCGAGGTCGAGGCGATCCTCGTCGAGGCCGAACGCCGCTCGGCCGCGCGCGTGCTGGAGGCGCTGGGCGTGAAGGTCGACCCCGCGCACTCCGAGGCCTGCAACGCGCTGATCCGCGCCTACGGCGGCATGGTCAAGGCGGCGGGCCGCGAGTGGCTGCTGCGCGGCGACCTCGACCGCGACCAGGTGCACACGCTGCTGTCCCGCTCGCTGGTGACGCTGATCGAGGAGGTGTTCCCCGCGGTCACCGATAGGTGAGCAGCCGGGCGGCCCGCCCCTCGAAGTGCGCGTGATCGTTGAACGACACGAGCGTGACCCCGCCGCGTCCGGACACCAGCTTGGTGATCCCGCAGTTCACCGTCACCCGGTTGAGCCGCAGCAACCCCATCGCGGGGTCACCGAGCAGGTGCCCGGCCAGCGTGCCGATCACCCCGCCGGAGGTGAACACCACCGCGCTCTCCCCCTTGCGCAGCACGCCGACCAGGTCGGCCAGCGCGCCACGCACCCGCTCGGCGAACCGCGGCCAGGTCTCCGCGCACGGGCTGTCGTCGCCGGCGCGGACCCACGCGGCGAGCGAGGCGTCCAGCACTTCCTGGTAGCCGCGCGGGTCGTTCGCGTCCTGCCGCGCGCCGCCGCCGTGCCGGGCGACGATGTCCACGTGGTCGTACTCGTTCCAGCGCGGATCCTCCTTGGCCGCGGCGCCCGCCCCGAGCCAGTCCAGGACGATCTCCGCGGTGGCGCGCTGACGGGCCATCGACCCGGTCCGGCCCTCGGTGACGCGGATCTTGCGGCGCAGCAGCTCGGCGCCGACCACCGCGCCCTGCTCGATGCCGGTGCTGGACAGCCGGTCGTAGTCGGCCGCGCCGAAGGAAGCCTGACCGTGCCGGATCAGGTGGATGGCGCCCATCGGCCGTCCTTTCGCTCGCCGTGCCCGCCGCAGCCTAGCCAGCGGTGTTGAGGAGACGGTTGGGCGTGCCCGAGGTTGCGCCCGAGATCTTGCCCGGCGTGGCGGACGCGATCAGGGCGTCGGCGACCTGCGCCGGGGTCGCGTCCGGGTGCCCGGCCAGGTAGAGCGCCGCGGCGCCGGCCACGTGCGGGGTGGCCATCGAGGTGCCGCTGATCGTGGTGGTCGCGGTGTCGCCGGTGCCCCACGACGAGGTGATGTTCACGCCCGGCGCGTAGAGGTCGACGACGCTGCCGTAGTTGGAGAAGCTCGCCTGCCGGTCGGTCTGGTCGCTGGCGGCGACGGTGATCGCCTCGGTGACGCGCGCCGGGGAGTCGTCGCCGGCGTCGGCGCCCTCGTTGCCGGCGGCGATGGCGAAGGTGACGCCCCTGGCGATCGCGCCGCGGACGGCGTCGTCGAGCACGGGGTCGGCGCTGCCGCCGAGGCTCAGGTTCGCCACGGACGGCCCGCTCGCGGTCTGCGCCACCCAGTCGATGCCGGCGACGACCTGGTCGGTGGTGCCGCTGCCCTGCGCGTCGAGCACGCGTACCGGGACGATCCGCACGCCCTTGGCCACGCCGTACTCGCTGCCGCCGATGGTGCCTGCGACGTGGGTGCCGTGGCCGTGCTCGTCGGCGGGGTCGTCGTCGTTGTCGATGAAGTCCTTGCCGCCGGTCACGCGGCCGCCGAAGGTTTCGTGGCTCACCCGCACACCCGTGTCGACGACGTAGCCGGTGACGTCGCCGGCCGGGGTGGCGTAGCGGTAGGACGAGTCGAGCGGCAGGTTGGCCTGGTCGATGCGGTCCAGCCCCCAGGACGGCGGGTTCTGCTGGACGTCGGTGATGCGCAGGACGTGGTTCTGCGCGACGTAGGCGACGTCGGGGTTGGCCGCGAGGCGCTTGGCCTGCGTTTCGCCGGCGTTGACCGCGAAGCCCCGCAGCGCGGCGCTGAAGGTCCGGGTGGTGGCGCCGCCGTAGCGACTGGTCAGGTCGCCGGCCCGCGAGGTGGCGTTCTGCTTGAGGACGACGAGGTAGCTGTCCGCCACCGAGCCGGGGGTGCCGGCTCCGAGGATCCGGCCCTCCCGCGCCTGGGCGGGCCCGGCCCAGGCGGTCGTGGCGACCACCAGCTCGGCGGCCGCCGCCAGTCCGGACCACATCGCGCGCTTCCGCATGAGCCGCCGTCTCCTCTCCCCGACCGGGTGGTGCGATCTCATGCAATCCCGGGGGCCAGAGCAGGGGCAATGATTCACAGTTACCAGTACTCACCCAATTGAGCTATCTGCGAACCACCCGAAGGGATGAGACGTAGATCGTCGTTCTCGGCCGAGTAGAAGTCACTGACTGCTACCATCAGCGCTGGCGAAGTCGATTTCCAGGTGGTAACAGGTGTCCACGTCCGAGCGCGCGGTGCCGAGCCCGTTCGCCAGGAGACTCCGGTCCGCGATCGCCCGCAGTGGGCTCAGTCTCGATCGCATCCAGGCCCGCCTGCAGGCCAGCGGCGTGCCGATCAGCGTCACGGCCCTGAGCTACTGGCAGTCCGGCAAGCGGCAGCCCGAGCGGCAGAGCTCGATCTCGGCGGTGCGGGTGCTCGAGGACGTCCTCGGCCTGCAGCGCGCGCAGCGACTGTCCCTGCTCCCGCCGCCGCGCCCGCGCGGGCTGCCGTCCCGCAGGCAGGCGGACGGGGTCGTGAAGTTCCCGATGGAGGCGCTGCGGATCCTGCTGGAACGGGTCGGCGCGCCGCACGCGCTGGAGCAGCAGCACCGGCTCAACCTGCTCAACCTGCACGACCGCTGCGAGATCGCGGCCGGCGGACGGCAACGCTCGCTGACCACGCGGTCGGTGTTCCAGGCGACCGCCGACCAGCAGGACCGGTGGATCCTGGTGTACGACCACGGCGGCGCGCCCGCGCCGGCGCTGCACCAGCTGCGCAACTGCCGCAGCGGGCGGGTCGAGATCGATCCCGAGCACGGCCTGACGGTCGCCGAGCTGCTGTTCGACCGCCCGATCCACCGCGGCGAGACTTGCCTGATCGAGTACACGCTGACCAACAGCGGGCCGCCGTACCCGGACTGCGAGAACACCTACTACCGCGAGTTCCGCCGCCCCATCCGCGAGTACCTGCTGGAGATCCGCTTCGACGAGGCCGACGCGCTGCGCGGGTGCTGGCAGTACGCGCGCCGGGGCTCCGCGGAGACCGAGGAGCGGCGGGAACTGCACCTCGACACGGCGGGCGGGGTGCACGCCGTGGCGCTCGACTACGGCCCCGGGGTGTTCGGCATCTCCTGGGAGTGACCCTCAGGCGCCGAGGCGGGGCAGGCGACGGCTGTTCCACTGGTCGGCGATCTTCACCACGACCAGCGCCAGCATGCACAACGCGGTGGGCGGGACGGCCTTCATCAGGGCGAACGCGATCATCCCCAGCGCGGACACCGCCGTCAGGCCGAGCAGCACCACCCGCCAGACCCGGGCCCAGCCGCCGGCCGTCCGGTCCAGCAACCGCCGGGCCGCCGCGTCCTGGCGGCCCGCCGGCGGACTGTCCACGATGGCCGGTGCGGCCGCGGCCAGGAACCGTTCGTCGAGCACGATCTTGCGCCGTTCCGGCGACGGCTCGTTGCGCGTGGCGTCGCTCGGCGGTTGTACGGTAGGCACGTTGATGCCTTCCTCTCCGGACGGACGTCGGCAACCGCGCGGCTCCCTGTGGCAGCAGGGCATGCCGCGACATCACTCATGGTGCAGAACCGGCTCGTTACCGTCACCCCGATCGCGGTACTCAGCGCCGACCGGCAATCCAGCGTCGCCGAACGGCTCGCGTCCGCCATCAGGTCAGCGCGGCCAGGACGCCGGCGATCCCGGCGAGCACCGCGAGCAGGATCAGGGCCGTGGCGTACCCGCCGACGCGTTCGGCGAGCACGATCGCCCCGCCGGGCGCGATGGCCGTGGCCGCCGTGATCGGCGCGTTGAACAGCCCGTTGAGCGCCCCGAACCGGGCCGTCAGCCAGCGGTCGGCGACGGCCGTGGCCTGCACGAGCGTGAAGGCGCCGCGGGCCATGCCGAGGATCACCGCGACCGCCAGCAACGCGCCAGCGGGCCCGGGCAGCAACGCGAGCAGGACGAGCGCGGCGCAGCTCGCGGCGAGGACGCCGGTCGTGCGCGCGGCGGGCGCGCTGCTGCGCGGCACGGCGGCGAACACCAGCCGCCCGAGGACCTGGCCCGCGCCGACCAGCCCGAGCGCGACCGCCGCGAGCGCGTGGCTCAGGCCCCGTTCCACGAACAGCGGCACGACCACGATCGCCGACGCGTACAACCCGAGAGCGGCCAGCGTCATCGCCGTCTGCAGGAGCCGGAACCGGGCCGAGCGGGTCACGTGGCGCACCGGGGTGGCCGCGGGGCGCGTGCGGTGGTCCGGCCAGGCGGGGGTGAGCAGCAGCCAGTGCACCGGCAGGTTGACCACGACGAAGACCGCGGCGTAGACCAGGTAGCTCGCCCGCCAGCCGACCTGGTCCACCAGCAACGCGGTGAGCGGCGCGAACACGGTGCTCGCCAGGCCGCCGACCAGCGTCACGATGGTCAGCGGACGGGCCCGGCGGTCGCCGTACCAGATGGTGATCGCCGCGAACGCCGGCGGGTACAGCTGCATCGCCTGCGCCACGCCGACGACTCCCCAGGCGAGGAAGAACAGCGGGCGGCTCGGCGCCGTGGCCACCAGCACGAGCGCGACGGCGGCGAGCACCGACCCGGCGGTCATCACCAGCCGTGGCCCGTACCGGTCGATCATGCGCCCGAGCGGGATGCCCGCACCCGCCGCGACCAGCAGGCCGGCCGAGAACGCGAGCGTGATGGTGCTCGGTGTCCACCCGGTGGTGCCCGCGATCTGCGCGGTGGCGACCGGGAGCGCGTAGTAGAGCGCGCCCCAGCTGATCACTTGCGTGCCGCACATCCCGACGAGCGCCCGGCGGAGGTGTCGTTCCCCTATAGTGGACACCGCCCACATCATAGAGGAAGATTGGGGAGTCAGCTGAGCTTGTTGCGGAGCACCTTCCCGGTCGCGTTGCGCGGCAGCTCCGGCACGAACTCGACGTCGCGCGGCACCTTGTAGCGGGCGAGGTTGCCCTTGACGTAGTCGCGGATGGCGTCGGCGTCGAGCTTGGAGTCCTTCTTCGTCACCACGATCGCCTTGAGGCGCTGGCCGAAGTCGGCGTCGGGGACGCCGATCACGGCGGCTTCGAGCACGTCCGGGTGCTCGACGAGCAGGTTCTCCACCTCGACCGGGAACACGTTCTCGCCGCCGGAGACGATCATCTCGTCGTCGCGGCCGTCGATGAACAGCAGGTCGTTCTCGTCGAAGTGGCCGACGTCGCCGGTGGAGAGCAGGCCGTCGATGATCTCCTTGTGGCGGCCGTCGGTGTAGCCCTCGAAGGACAGGCCGCTGCCGACGAAGACGCGCCCGGTGACGTGCGGCTCGGTGATGCGGTTGCCCTGCTCGTCGTACAGCTGGACCTTGCAGGTGACCGGCGGGCGGCCGACGGTGCCGGGGGCCTTGCGCCAGTCCTCCGGGGTGGCGACGGTGGCGACCGCGACCTCGGTGGAGCCGTACAGGTTGTAGATCACGTCGCCGAACGCCTCGGTGGCGCGGTTGCCGAGGTCGGGGGACAACGCCGAGCCCGCGACGAAGATGATCCGCAGCGACGACGTGTCGTACTTGCCCAGGATGTCCGGCCCGAGGTCGACGATGCGCTGCAGCATGGTCGGGACGAGGACCAGCGCGGTGCACCCGTGGTCGGCGACGCCCTTCAGCGTGGCTTCGGGGTCGAACCGGCGGCGCAGCACGACCTTGCAGCCGAGTGCGAACGACAGGATGAACTGCGAGATGCCAGTGCCGTGGAAGATGGGCGCGCCGAGGAACGTGGCCTCGCCGGCGCGCAACGGGATGCGGTCGAGGAACTGGACGGTGGCCAGCACGGAGGTCCGCTCGCGGGGCGCGCCCTTCGGGGTGCCGGTGGTGCCGCTGGTGAGCAGCACGAACCCGCCGCGCTGGGGCGGTGGGGGCAGCGGGCGGTCGTCGGTGCTGGCGATCAGCTCGTCGAGGACGGGGATGTGGTCGGCGGGGTCGGGTTCGTCCACCCAGGCCAGGTAGCGGTCGACGGTGTCCGGGATGCCGGAGAGCAGTTCGGTGAACTCCTGGTCGTGGACGAGCACCTGGACCTTTTCCCGCGCGGCGACGTCGGTGAGCTGCGGTTTCGCGAAGCCGGTGTTCATCAGCAGGAGGCGCGCGCCGACCTTGCCCGCGGCGATCATGACGGTGACCAGACCGCGGTGGTCGCGGCACAGCGCCGCGATCACGGTGCCCGGCCGCACGCCGCGGTCCGCCCAGGCGCGGGCGAGCGCGTTGGAGCGCAGGTCGAGCTCGCGGAAGGTGAGCGGCCCCAGCTCGTCGACCAGCCCGATGGCGTTCGGATCGCGCCGGGCGGAGGTCTGCGCCGCGGCGGCGAACGGACCCACCTTGCGGGTCGCGATCACGCTGCGCAGACCTTCGTCCAACCGGGGAAACGGGACGAGCCCGGCGCGCCACATGACCTCCAGGCCGCGCGCGGTCTCCGCCACCTTGCCGGGGAGCACGGACAAGCGGGGCGGAATTCGCATGGACAGCACCTCCATTGGGCCGACCGTACTGGGAGTATGTGTGGTTACTGGACAGTAGCCGAAGGGCGTGGGGGTGCGCCAGGGTGGCGGGGCGGAACGGGCGAAAGGGATAAATAGGGC
>NZ_PQHY01000070.1:0-32340 GCF_003385175.1 Amycolatopsis ruanii | reverse complement strand
GCACCGGCCCTCCCCCACCAACCCGTCGCGAACCGCCCGCCTCCGAAGCCGCCTCCTCCGGCTGAGCGGCTCGTGCCAGGATCGGGGGCATGACACCAGAGGAGCTGTTGACCACCACCCGCAGCGTGCGCAAGCGGCTGGACCTCTCCCGCCCCGTGCCGCGCGAGCTGATCGAGCGGGCGATCACCCTCGCCCTCCAGGCGCCCACCGGGTCGAACCGGCAGGACTGGCACTGGGTCGTGGTCACCGACGCCGACAAGCGCGCCCAGCTGGCCGAGCTGTACGCGAAGTCCTACAAGGCCTACCGCGACACGGGCGCGGCCCCGGAGGAGCGCTACGCCGGCGACGCGGACCGCGCGGCCACCCAGCACCGGGTGATGAACAGCGCCGACTACCTGGCCGAGCACATGGCCGAGGTGCCGGTGCTGCTCGTCCCGGCGATCCACGTCCCGGGCGGCAAGCTCCCCGAGGGCAACCAGGCCGGGCTGTGGGGCTCGATCCTGCCCGCGGTCTGGAGCTACATGCTGGCCGCGCGCACCCTCGGCCTCGGCACGGCCTGGACGTCGCTGCACCTGGTCTACGAGAAGGAGGCGGCTGAACTACTGAACATTCCGGACCACGTCCGCCAGGCGGCGCTGATCCCCACCGCGTTCTACACCGGCGAGACGTTCAAGCCGGCGAAGCGGCAGCCCCTGTCCGAGGTCCTGCACTACGACCAGTGGTGACCCGGTGCCCAGGAAGAGCGCGGCGTTCCTGCTCTACCGCCTGACCGGCGACGGCGGCCTGGAGGTGCTCATCGCGCACATGGGCGGGCCGTTCTGGGCACGCAAGAACGAGCGGGCCTGGTCCATCCCGAAGGGCGAGTACACCGACGAGGACCCGCTGGTCGCGGCACGGCGCGAGTTCGCCGAGGAGGTCGGCGAGCCCGTGCTCGCGGGCGAGATCCTGGAGCTGGGCGAGTTCCGCCAGTCCAGCGGCAAGGTCATCACGACGTTCGCCGCCGAGGGGGACTTCGACCCGGCCGGGTTCGCGAGCAACACGTTCGAGATGGAATGGCCCAAGGGATCCGGCCGCGTGCAGGAGTTCCCGGAGGTCGACCGCATCGAGTGGACCGGTCCCGATCGCGCGGCCGAGCTGCTGGTGAAGGGCCAGGTGCCGATCGTCGAGCGCCTGCGGGAAACCCTGCTCGCGCGCGGAGTTCTGCGCGCCTGAATGGCACGCGGCCGGCGCGCGACGCCATCGGCATCGCGCGTGTGCGGGAGCCCCGTTGGCAGGTAGCGCCTCGGGGTTTCCGCACATCGAGCGGCTGCCGCGAACCCCGTCCGCCTCAAGGAAGCCACGCCCGGAGAACCGGCCCGATCGAGTTCGCCGAACGCTCAGAGCGAGCCCATTGAATCGGGAGATCGAGCCACCGAATCCGGGGACGAACCGACCGAACAAGGAGACCGAGCCCACCAAACCCAGGCACCGAGCCCACCGAAACCCAGCGACCGAGCGCATCGAACCCGGAGGCCGAGCCCACCAAATCCAGACACCGAGCGCATCGAACCCGGAGGCCGGGTCCACCGAACCCAGACACCGAGCCCACCGAACCCAGCGACCCAGCCCAAATCCAGAGACAAGCCCACCGAATCCGAGGCCGATCCCACGGAGCCCACCGAACCCCGGACACCCGCAACGGCGGGGATACCACGGCGCACCGCGAATCCCCGCCGCCGACGGCTCACGCGAGCGAAACCGCCACCTGCTCCAGCTTGTCGAGCGACTCCTGCATCCCGCCCTCCATACCGGACTCGAGGTGCCCGTCGCGGGCTTCCTTGCTCGGGTACTCGGCCAGCACGGTGAGCGTGGTCCGCCCGTCGTGCTCGGTCAGGGTCAGCGTGTTCAGCGAGGACGCGCCCGGCATGCCCTCGAACACCTCCGTCGACACGATCCGCTCGTGCGGCACGACCTTCTGGTACTCGCCGTGGAAGGCGACCTCGAAACCGCCGTCCGCGACCATCACGTAGCGCCATCTCCCACCGGCCCGCAGATCGACCTCGACGGACGTCACCTCGCCACGCTCGCCCGCCCACCAGCGCTTCACCAGCTCCGGCGTGGTCCACGCCTGCCACACCAGGCGCGCGGGCGCGTTGAACTCACGCGTGATCCGAATCTGGTTGTCCGCCGGAAGCGTCACCTTCGCCGTACCGCTAGTCGTCACCGCGACCATCTCCATCCTCCAGTTCCTTGAGTTCTTCCAACACCGTGTCCAGACGGTCGAACCGCTCGTCCCACAACCGCTGGTAACCGCTGACCCACTCGTGGATGTCCTTCAACGGACGGGCGTTGATGCGGTACACCCGCTGCCGTCCCGAATCGCGAACCTCCACCAGCCCCACCTCCCGCAGGACCCGCAGGTGCTTGGACACCAGCGGCTGGGCGAGCCCGAGCACCGACACGAGGTCGTTCACCGGCTTCTCCCCGCCGGCCAGGAGGTCGAGGATCTGCCGCCGCCGCGGTTCGGCCACCGCGTTGAACGCGTCCGCTGTCGTCGCTGCCCGTGCCATGCACCCAATATATACCCATATGGGAATGCGTCAAGGAACCCAGGCAACTGCATCGATTTCGACCAGGTAGCGCGGGTCGAACAGCGACTGCACCCCGACGAGCGTGCTCGCCGGGCGCGTGGTCACCCCGGCGTGCAACGGCGCGAGGATCGCCTCGGCCAGCTCCGGCCGGTACCCCGCCACGTAGATCGTGTGCTTGACCAGGTGCTCCCGGCTGGTGCCGGCCGCGGCGAGCGCGACGTCGATGTTGCGCACGATCTGCTCCACCTGCGCGACGTGATCACCCTCCCCGACCGGTTCGCCGTGGGCGTTCCAAGCGACCTGCCCGGAGAGGAACACCAGGCGCGACGCGGGGACGGTGACGGACAGGCTGAACACTTGGGGCAGCGCGAAGAGCCCGGCCGGGTTGGCGTACTGCGGCATCTCACTCTCGGTCATCGCCGCAGCCTAGGACCGGCCACCCAGCGCGGCTATCTCGCGGAACCGGGCGGCAGCCACCGGCGACGGAGCAGCACGTGGCTAGCCTGGAGCCATGACGCCTGGCGAACTCAAACGACTGTGCCTGTCCCTGCCGGGTGCGCGCGAGGAGTTCCCGTTCGGCGAGGCCAACAGCGTCTTCAAGGTCGCGGGCAAGATGTTCGCCCTCAGCCCGCTGGAGTCGACGCCGCTGCGGATCAGCCTGAAGTGCGACCCGGACCTCGCGGTGCAGCTGCGCCGCGACCACCCCGCGATCACCGCCGGCTACCACCTCAACAAGCGGCACTGGAACACCGTCGTGCTGGACGGCTCGGTGCCCGAGGACCTGGTGCGCGAGATGATCGAGGACTCCTACGACCTGGTCGTGGCTGGGCTGCCGCGCCGGGAGCAGGAGAAACTCCAGTGGGTCGCGCTCGGCCAGGAGAAGGCGCCCCGCGGACCCACTAACCTACGCCGGTGACCGTCGAGCTGAGCCTGCTGTCGCGCGTCGCCTGCCGCGGGCGGGAGATCACCGCGCCCCGGCTGCGGAACCTCCTCGCGCTGCTCGCCGCCGACCTGACCACCGGCTGCGGCACGGGCCGGCTCGTCGACGGGCTGTGGCCGGACGAGCAGCCCGAGAACCCGGTGAAGGCGCTGCAGATCCTCGTCTCGCGCGCCCGCTCCCAGTTCGGCGCGGACCTGATCGCCAGCACGCCCACCGGCTACCGCCTCACCCTCGAACCCGCCCAGGTCGACGCCGCGGCGCTGCTTCAGCACGCCTCCGCCGCCCGCACCGACGATCCCGCGGCCGCGCTCGCCGAGGCGGACGCCGGGCTCGCGCTGTGGGACGGCTCCGCCGACGACGGCCTGGACCCGCTGTCCACCCTGCGCCGCGAGCGGCAGCCCGCCCACCGCTTCCTGGTCCGGGCCCGCGGGCTGGCGCTGTCCCGGCTGGGCCGCCACGCCGAGGCGCTCGATCCGCTCACCGCCGCCGCGAGAGACCGGCCGCGGGACGAGGAAGTCCTGCTGGAACTGCTGCGGTCGGAGTCGGCGACCGCCGGCCCGTCGGCGGCGCTGGCCCGGTTCGAGACCCACCGCCGCGCCCTGCGGGACGACCTCGGCACCGATCCGGGGCCGGAACTGCTGTCCTGGCAACGGGAAACGCTCGCCGGCGAGCAGCCCGTGGTCCGGCACGGCATCCCGCACGACCCCAACCCGCTGCTCGGCCGCGCGGACGACATCGCGGCGATCACGCACCTGCTGCGCCGCTCCCGGGTCACCTCGATCGTCGGTCCCGGCGGGCTGGGCAAGACCCGTCTCGCCCACGCGGTCGGCCGGGCCGCCGAACAACCGCTCGTCCACTTCGTCGCGCTGGCCGGCGTCCGCGCCGACGAGGACGTCGCCGGCCGCGTCGCCACCGCGCTCGGCGTCGGCGAGGCGCGCCGCACGCCCGGCCCGCGCCCGCCGGACGACCTGACCGGCATCGCCGAGGTCCTCGGCGCCGCACCGGCGCTGCTGATCCTGGACAACTGCGAGCAGGTCCTCGACGGCGTCGCCGAGCTGGTCGGGGCCCTGGTGTCGATGACCCGCGACGTGCGCGTGCTGACCACCAGCCGCGCACCGCTGGGGCTGTCGTCGGAGTCGGTGTACCCGCTGCCGGAGCTGGACCTGGACACCACGATCGAGCTGTTCACCCAGCGCGCCCGGGCCGCGCGGCCGGACGCGGACCTGCCCGCGGACGTCGTGACCGGCCTGTGCCGTCACCTCGACGGCCTGCCGCTGGCGGTGGAACTGGCCGCGGCGCGGGTGCGCGTGCTGTCCGTCCCCGAGATCGCCCGGCGCCTGTCCGACCGGTTCGCGCTGCTGCGCGGCGGCCCACGCGACGCGCCTCAGCGGCACCGCACGCTGCAGGCCGTCGTCGACTGGAGCTGGCACCTCCTCGACGAGCACGCGCAGGCGGCGATGCGCACGCTGTCGGTGTTCCCGGGCGGGTTCACCGAGGACGCCGCCCGGCACCTGCTGGGCGGCCACGACACCCTCGACGTCCTCGGTGAGCTGTCCGGCCAGTCGCTGCTCAAGGTCGTCGACACCCCGGTCGGCACCCGGTTCCGGATGCTGGAGACGGTGCGCGAGTTCAGCGCCGCCCGCCTCGCCGAAGCCGGCGCGACCGCGCGCGTCACCGACGATTTCCTCGCCTGGGCGCGGGATTTCGGTCTGGCGCACCACGAATCGGTGTTCGGCGCCGACCCGTACACGGCGAGCGAACGGATCCGCGCCGAGCAGGACAACCTCGTGACGGCGATGCGGCTGGGCATCGAGCGCGGGGACGGCCCGACGGTCGCGGCCACGGCGGCGGCGCTGGGCGCGCTGTGGACGGCCGACTCCAACTACTCCCGCCTGGCCGCGCTCACCACGGACGTGCCCGCGGTGCTCGCGCGCTTCCACCCGAAACCGGAGTTCGTCGAGGTGACCCGCACCGCGGCGACCGTATGCGTCACCGCGACCTTCATGCTCCAGGGCCCGCGCGCGGTGCGGTCGCTGCTCGTCCTGCGGCGGCTGCCCGAAGCGCCGCCGAGCACGCTGATCCGGGCACTGGCCACGGTGCTGGCCCGGTTCCCGGAGATCACGCGGTCCGGTCGCCGCGCGCTGGACGCCCTGTGCGAGAGCGAGCAGCCGCTGCTCGCCTACGTCGCGCGCGGCGTGGACAGCTACTGGTGGGAGACCGACGGCGACACCGCTCGCGCCCTCGCGTCGGCGCTGCGGATGCTGGACGCCGCCGAGGTTCCGGACGCGCCCTGGCTGCGGCTGATGGCGCGCGCCCGGCTCGGCGAGCTGCACCTGCAGCGGGGCGACGCCGGGGAGGCCACCCGGCACCTGAGCGCGGCGATGCGGCTGCTGCAGGATCTCGCGCCCTGGCCGGACACGATCGGCATCCGGTGGGGTCTCATGCTCGCCGCCCTCCAGGCCGGCGCGGTCGACGAGGCCGAACGCTGGCTCACCCGGTCCAGCCCGTCCACTGTGGACGACCGCTTCGACGTCGTCACGTTCGACCTCGGGGTGCGGGCGGAGATCGCGCTCGCCCGCAACGAGGTCGACCACGGGCTGGCGCTGTGGCGGCAGGCGGTCGCCCGGCAGCGCGACAACGGCGTGCTGCCCCTGCGCGAAGCGCCCGGCCTGGACTCCTGGACGCTGGAGCTGATCTCGGTGACGGTGATCGCGCACGCGCAGCACGGCCGGCTCGACCTGGTCGCCGACCTCGTCGCCGAACTCCCCGCGCTGGTGCCGCCGCTGTTCAGCGAGAGCGCGGCGAAACTGCCCGCCTACCTGATCGGGATGGCGGTGCGCGGAACGGTCCTGCTCGCGCTGGGCGTGCTGGCGCTGGACCGCGGCGACCCCGCCGGGGTGCGGATGGTGGCGCTGGCCGAGCGGCTGGGTTTCCTGCGGAACTTCCAGCCGACGATGTCGCCGGCCGGGATCCGGGCCGCGGCCGAGAACGCCGACGGGCCGGCGTACGCCGACGCGGTGTCGGAGTACGCCGGCCTGAGCCCGGACGAGCTGCGCCTGGCGGCGCTGGAGCTGGTCAGCGAGTCGGTTCGCGGTTGAACAGGGCCTTCGCCCACACGTAGCCGAGCAGGGCGATGCCCACCCCCCAGCCGACCGCGGCCCAGCCGTACCAGCCGATCGGCGTGCCGGCGAGCAGACCGCGCAGGGTCTCGATGACCGCGGTGAACGGCTGGTACTCGGCGAACCAGCGGATGCCCGACGGCATCGAGTCCAGGGGCACGAAGGCGCTGGACAGGAACGGCAGCAGCAACGTCATCGGCATCACGATGTTGCTCGCCCCCTCGACCGTCTTGGAGAGCTGGCCGAGCGCGGCGGAGAACCAGCTGAGGCCGAGCGTGAGCAGCAGCAGGACGGCGGTCACGAGCAGCCAGTCCCCGATCCCGGCCGAGGTGCGGAAGCCCAGCAGCAGGGACACGCCGAGGACGATCAGCAGGCTCGCCACGGCCTGGATCACGTTGCCCAGGACGTGTCCGGTGAGGACGGACGCGCGGGCGATCGCCATGGTGCGGAAGCGGGCGACGATGCCCTCGGTCAGGTCGGAGCAGATCGCCACGGCGACCGGCATCGTGGCCGATCCGACGGTGAGCAGCAGCATTCCGGGCACCAGGTAGGCGAGGTAGTCACCGCTGGCCGGCCTCCCGGTGAGGCCGGCGCCGATCGCGCCGCCGAAGACGTAGTTGAACAGCAGGAGCATGAGGATCGGCATCGCGGCGACGCTCAGCGTCATCGACGGGTAGCGCAACGCGTGGCGGAGGTTGCGCCGCAGCATGGTGGCGGAGTCGGTGAGCGCGGGCATCAGCGGGAAACCTTCTCTTCGGTGGGGTGGCCGGTCAGGGCGAAGAAGACGTCGTCCAGGTCGGGCGTGTGCACGGCGAGGCCTTCGGGCTCGATGCCGGCGTGGTCCATGCGGTCGAGCAGCGCGCGCAGCGACCGGACCCCGCCGTCGCTGGGGATCTGCAGGGTGAGGGCCTCGTCGTCGCGGGAGACTTCGCCGAACGTGCGGGCGGCCAGGTCGAGGGTCGGGGCGTCGGCGAAGCGCAGTTCGACGTGCCCGCCGGGGATGCGGCGCTTGAGTTCCGCCGGGCTGCCCTCGGCGACGAGCGCGCCGTGGTCGAGCACCGCGATGCGGTCGGCCAGCTCGTCGGCCTCCTCCAGGTACTGGGTGGTGAGGAAGACGGTGACGCCGCGGTCGACGAGGTCGCGGATGATGTCCCACATGGTGTGGCGGCTGCGCGGGTCGAGGCCGGTGGTCGGCTCGTCGAGGAAGATGATGCGCGGCTCGCCGACCAGGCTCATCGCGAGGTCCAGCCGTCGCCGCATGCCACCGGAGTAGACGGCGGCGAGTTTCTTGCTCGCCTCGACCAGGTCGAAGCGTTCCAGGAGGTCCGCGACCCGGCGGCGGCCCTCGGCCTTGGGCAGGTGGTGCAGGTCGGCCATCAGCCGGAGGTTCTCCTCGCCGGTGAGCTTGTTGTCGACGGCGGAGAACTGGCCGGTGACGCCGATGGCGGCGCGGACCTGCCCGGCTTGGGCGACGAGGTCGTGCCCGGCGATGCGGGCGCTGCCGGAGTCGGCCCGCAGGTAGGTCGACAGGATCTGGACCATGGTCGTCTTGCCCGCGCCGTTGGGCCCGAGCAGGGCGAAGATCGAGCCGGCCGGGATGCGCAGATCGATCCCGCCGAGCACGACCTTGTCCCCGAACGCCTTGCGCAACCCGGCGACCTCGATGGCCGGGGTGGTCGTGGTGGTGGTGGTCAAAGCCCCCTCCTCGGTGTGAGTTCCGTTGCTGCGACGAGCATCGGAGGAGGCGGCTTCAGGCGGGCTTCACCACGGTTTCAGGGGTGCCGGCGGCGGTTTCAGGGCCTCACCAGGACCGCCCGGTGACACGAAGAGGGGCCCGTCCCCCCCGAGGACGGGCCCCTTGATCCCCCTTGGGTCAGACTCGCGCGAGTTCCGGCTCCGGTGCGCGGCGCAGGCGCACCACGCCCGACGCCGCGATCAGCAGGCCCAGCGCGGCGATCCCGGTGATCACCGTCAGCGCCGGGGTCAAGCCGGTCAGCAGGGAGCCGCCGCCGCTGCCCGTGAGCACCGCCGTCACGATCGCGAGGCCGATCGCGCCGCCGACCTGCAGCGACGTGTTCAGCAGGCCTCCGGCCAGACCCTGCTCGTTGTCACTGATACCGGTCGTCGCCTGGATGTTCAGTGACGAGAAGGCCAGGGTGAAGCCGATGCCGAGCAGGATCATGCTCGGCAGCACCGAACCGGCGTACCCGGAGTGCTCGTCGACCCGCAGGAACAGCACGTACGCGATCACGTGCGCCAGCACGCCACCCAGGATGGTGCGCGACGTGCCGACCCGCTCGATCAGCGGCTCGATCCGGGGTGACCCGAACGCCACGATCAGCGCCGCGGGCAGGAACCCGAGCGCGGTCTCCAGCGCCGACCAGCCCAGCACGTCCTGCAGGTACAGCATCACCACGAACTGGAACCCGATGTAGGCCCCGAAGAACAGCGCCGCCCCCAGGTTGGCCCGCGCCAGCGGCCCGGAGCGCAAGATGCCCAGCCGCAGCAACGGGTGGCTGCTGCGCTTTTCGATCACCACGAACGCGGTCAGCAGCGCCACCGCGACGGCGAACGTGATCAGCGTCCGCGGCGCGGCCCAGCCGACCTCCGGCGCCTCGACGACACCGAACACCAGCAGCAGCGAACCGGCCGCGCCGGTGATCGCGCCGGGCAGGTCGTAGCCGCCCGCCGAGTGGTCCCGCTCGTACGACGGGACGACCTTGATCGCCGACACCAGCGCGATCAGCGCGATCGGCACCGGCAGCAGGAACGTCCACCGCCAGCCGACCTCGGTCAGCAGCCCGGAGAACACCAGGCCGGCGGAGTACCCGCTGGCGCCGAACACCGCGAAGATGCTGATCGCGCGGTTGCGGGCCGGGCCCTCCTGGAACGTGGTGGTGATGATCGACAACGCGGCCGGCGCGGTGAACGCCGCCGCCAGGCCCTTGATGAACCGGCTCGCGATCAGCAGGGCGCCGTTGTCGACGAGACCGCCGAGCAGCGACGCGACCGCGAACACGGCCACCGCGACGAGGAACACCCGCCGCCGGCCGAGCAGGTCCGCCGTGCGGCCGCCGAGCAGGAGCAACCCGCCGTAGCCGAGCACGTACCCGCTCACGACCCACTGCAGCGCGCTGGTGGACAGGCCGAGCTCGGCCTGGATGGACGGCAGCGCGACGCCGACCATCGAAACGTCGAGGGCGTCCAGGCCCACGACGGTGGACACGGTCAGCAGCACGGCCCACAGCCGCGCGTCCCACCGTGTCGACGTGGTGGACAGGTGCGCAGGAGAAGTCATGGCAGTCAGATTACATGCACGCGCATCTAATGCAAGAGGGTTTAATGCATTTGCATCAAATTCCCGCGCATGCTATGGTGCCGCCATGGGTGACGTCGCCGACGGACGGCTCGTGCAGCAGTGGCACGAGCTGATGGCCCTGCACGCGACCGTCTTCGGCGAGCTGGAATGCCGCCTGCAGGACCGGCACGGCATCGGGGTGAGCGAGTTCGAGGCCCTCGAGCGGCTCGCGACCTGCGACACCAAGTGCCGCTCCGCCGACCTCCTCGACGCGGTGCACCTGAGCCAGAGCGCCACCTCGCGCCTGGTCGCCCGCCTGGAGAAGGAGGGCCTGGTGGACCGCGCGATGTGCGAGCAGGACCGGCGCGGCGTCTTCGTCATGCTCACCGACGCCGGGCGGCGCCGCTACGAGGAGGCGAAGCCGACCCACCGCGCGGTGCTCCGCGACACACTCGG
Organism: Amycolatopsis ruanii; assembly: GCF_003385175.1. Classification (NCBI taxonomy): domain Bacteria; kingdom Bacillati; phylum Actinomycetota; class Actinomycetes; order Pseudonocardiales; family Pseudonocardiaceae; genus Amycolatopsis; species Amycolatopsis ruanii. The sequence continues at coordinate 21,957 of NZ_PQHY01000070.1, read as the reverse complement.
CCAGGCCCGCATCCCGAAGGCCGGTTGACCCGCCGCTCCACGGGGTAGCTCACCGCCACGCGCAGACGCCGACGGTGGGAGTGCAACCGTGAGCGAGCACAACAGGGAAAGCGTTGCCGGCCGGGCGAAGGCCGGCCTCGACCGCGTGGACGCGGTGCAGCGGGAACACAAGTCGCTGTCGGTGCCGGTCGCCGTGGTCCGGAAGTTCCTCGAGGACCAGTCCACGAACCTGGCGAGCATGATCGCCTTCTGGGCGTTCTTCTCGATCTTCCCGCTGTTCCTCGTCCTGATCACCCTGCTCGGGTTCTTCGTGCCGGACAACCTGAAGACCGACGTGCTCGGGCACGTGGGGCAGATGTTCCCGCTGCTGGACCCCGCGACGATGCAGGGCTTCGGCGGCTCGGTGTGGGCGCTGGTCCTCGGGCTGGTCACCGCGCTGTGGAGCGGGCTCGCGGTCGTGCGCGCGACGCAGACCGCGTTCAACTCGGTGTGGGAGCTGCCCTTCCACGCGCGGCCGAGCCTGCCCGAGCAGATCGGCCGCAGCGTGCTCGTGCTGGTGACGATCGGGCTCGGGCTCGTCGTCAGCACGCTGATCAGCGGGTTCGTCTCCAGCGGCACGGACCTGCTGAACCTGGGGTGGCTGGGCCGGATCCTCGGTTACGCCGTCGCGATCGTCCTGGACATCGGGTTGTTCGTCGCCGCGTTCCGGATCCTCACCGACCGCGAGGTCTCCACGCGTGACGTGCTGCCCGGCGCGGTGCTGTCCGGTGTCCTGTTCTGGGTCCTGCAAACGCTTTCGTCGCTGATCATCAGCCGCTACCTGCAGAACGCGCAGAGCACCTACGGCACGTTCGCCACGGTCATCACGCTGCTGTGGTGGTTCTACCTGCAGAGCATCATCACGCTGCTCGGGGCGCAGCTCAACGTCGTCCTCAAGGACCGGCTGCACCCGCGCGCGCTGGTCGGCGCCCCGGAGACCGACGCCGACCACCGCGCCTACGAGTCCTACGCGGAGGAACGCGCGTACCACGAGCAGGAGCGCGTGGACACCGAGTTCCCGCCCGAGCAACGCGGTTGACTACTCCGCGCCGGTCACGAACGCCTCCCGCTCGGCGGCTACCGGCTCGCGCAGGGCGAGCACCGCGGCCAGCGTCACCAGGCAGGCCAGCAGCATGTACCCGGACACCGCGAGCGACGTGCCGGTCTCCCCGACCAGCCAGGTCGACACCAGCGGCGCGAACCCGCCGCCGAGGATCGCGCCGAAGGCGTAGGCGAACGAGACGCCGCTGTAGCGGATGCCGGCCGGGAACAGCTCGCTGTAGGCCGCCGCCTGCGGGCCGTAGGTCAGGCCGAGCCCGAAGCCGAGCACGATCACCGCGGCCAGCATGAGCGGCACCGAGCGGGTGTCGAACAGCAGGAAGAACGGGAACGTCCAGGCCCCCATCGCCAGCGTGCCGACGAGGTAGGTGCGGCGCCGGCCCCACCGGTCCGACCAGTGCCCGGCCAGCATCGTGAACACGCCCCAGGAGACGGCGCCGACCATGCCGATGGACAGCATCGTGGTGCTGGACAGCTTCAGCGTGCGGGTGCCGTAGGAGTTGATGAACGCGATCAGGATGTAGCCGACCATGTTGTTGGCGATGAACAACCCGATGGCGATGACGAGTTCGCGGCGGTTGGTGCGCAGCAGCTCGGCCAGCGGCGCGGACCGACGGGCGCGGCGGGCGCGCAGCTCGCTGAACACCGGGCTCTCCGACACGCGGGCCCGCACGAAGAAACCGACAGCGATGAGCACGACGCTGAGCAGGAACGGGATGCGCCAGCCCCAGCGGGCGAACTGGTCGTCGGTGGTCACCGCGGAGACGCTGAAGAACACCAGGTTGGCCAGCAGCAAGCCGATCGGCACGCCGATCTGCGGGAACGAGCCGAAGTAGCCGCGACGGCCGGGCGGAGCGTGCTCGACCGACATCAGCGCCGCGCCGCCCCACTCGCCGCCGGCGGACAGGCCCTGCAGCAGCCGCAGCACGACGAGCAGGATCGGCGCGGCGACGCCGATCGAGTCGTAGGCGGGCAGCAGGCCGACGCCGATCGTGGAGATCCCCATCAGCAGCAGGGTCGCGACGAGAACCGCCTTGCGGCCGACGCGGTCACCGAGGTGGCCGGCGACGATCCCGCCGATCGGCCGCGCCACGAAGCTCACGCCCAGCGTGGCGAACGAGGCCAGCAGCGCCGCGGTGCCGTCCAGCGAGGGGAAGAACTGCTTGCCGAACACCAGACTCGCGGCCGAGGCGTAGATGAAGAAGTCGTACCACTCGATCGTCGTGCCGACGAGGCTCGCGCCGACGACGCGGCGCAGCTGCCCGCCGTCGTGCGACCGGCTCGTCCGGGCCGAAGCCTCGGGCGTGTGCGTCATGGGCCATCCCTTCCCGCCATTGGAAAGAAGATCAAAGGTTTGATTAGTTCCCTGGCAACGTAGATGCCACACTGCCGGAAGACCAGGGGCGGGTGCAGACCTTTACCGTCCTGAGACCTTCGGCTGGGACCGCTTCCGGCGGGCCGGGGCGCACCGAGCCGGCACGGCCAGCGGGACCTTGAGCAGGCGGGGGCGCGTCCGCTTCCGGCAGGCCCGCGGCGCACCAGCCTGGCACAGGCCAGCCAGGGGACGCTGGGCAGGCAGGTGGGCACGTCCCCTGGCGGCAGATCCGCGGCGCACCAGCCTGGCACAGGCCAGCCAATCCCCCGGCACACCCCACCTGGCACAGCCCAGCCAGGGCCCTTCCGCAGGCGAGCAGCCCCCGGCGCAGACCGCCGGGCGCGCTGCCCGGCCCGGCCTCCGCCGTCCCCCACGCACCAGCCCGGCGCGGGCGAGCAACCAGAGTCAGAGGAAGTCCCGCAGCCGCGTGGCGAACGCGGCCGGGTCGGCGGCGAAACCGGTGTGGTCGCCGGGGAACCGGGCCGGTTCCACACCCAGCTCCGCCGCCAGCGCCTCCGACGTGCGTTCGCACAGCTGACCGGCGGATTCCTCCCCGATGCCGATCACCACCGGGCGGGTGCGCAGGACCTCGAAGTCCGGGATCCAGCGGGTGGTCGGGCGGTACATGCGCGCGTACTGGTAGTTCGCGTCGGCCAGGTCCCGCGGGCTCGGCTCCTGCGCGAAGAACTCCTGGAACACCGGCTCCGGGAGGTGGATGTCCGCCATCTCCAGGAACTTCCGCATGGCGCCCACCGGATCACCGGCGAAGTGCGTCGCGATGACCTCCCCGCCCTGGGCGCGGATCCGGTCGGCGTCCGGGAGCAGGTCGCTCAGCGGCGGCTCGTGCGCGATCACGGTCGTGACCAGGTCCGGGCGCGCCTGGGCGAGCGCGAGGGCGCTGACGGCGCCGCCGCTGGAGCCGAACACGACCGCGGGACCGGCGCCGGCGTGCTCGATGAGCCGGGCCAGGTCGTCGGCGCGGATCTCCGGCGTGGAGTCCTGCTCGGGGTCGTCCACCGGGCTGCGGTTGACGCCGCGCGGATCGGTGGTGAGCACCGTGTGGTCACCGGCGAGCAGGTCGGCGAGCGGCGCGAACGGGCGCGCGTCCATCGGGGCGCCGACGAGCACGACGAGCGGGCCCTGCCCGCGGATCTCGTGGTGGAGACGCGCGCCGGGAACGGGAAGTGTCCGGGACATCAGAATCCTCCTGGGGAAGCGGTTTCGAAGGTGGTGACCGCCGGCGTGGGGCAGAATCATCGCTCGTGACGGAACTGGCCGTGGACCTGGAGCTGGCGCGCACCGGGGACGACTCGGCGTTCACCCGGCTGGTCGAGCCGCTGCGGCGGGAGCTGCACGCGCACTGCTACCGGATGCTGGGGTCGGTGCACGACGCCGACGACGCGTTGCAGGAGGCGTTGCTGCGGGCGTGGCGGGGGCTGCCGGGCTTCGAGGGGCGCGCTTCGCTGCGGTCCTGGCTCTACACCGTGGCGACGCGCACCTGCCTGGACGCGGTGGAGCAACGGGGCAGGCGGGCGCTGCCGATGGATCTCGGGCCGTCCAGCGATCACGTGGTCACCGGGGACGCGCCGCGCACGGACGTCGCGTGGCTCGGCCCGTACCCCACGGGTCCGGACACGCGCGCCGAACAGCGGGAGGCGGTCGAGCTGGCGTTCGTGGCCGCGTTGCAGCACCTGCCGGGCAACCAGCGGGCGGCACTGGTGTTGTTCGAGGTACTGGGGTTCTCGGCGGCCGAGATCGCGTCGATGATGAACACCTCCGCCGCCTCGGTGAACTCGGCGCTGCAACGGGCGCGGCGGATCATGCCGGCGCGGGAACCGGTGCCGGACGACGCCCGGGTGCGGGCGCTGGCGTCGGACTACGCCGGCGCGCTGGAGCGGGGCGACGCGGACGCGCTGGTGGCGCTGCTGACCGAAGACGTGACGTGGTCGATGCCGCCGATGCCGCACTGGTACCACGGGATCGACGCGGTGATGTCCTTCGCGCGCCGGTATCCCCTCGCGTCCTGCGGCTCCTGGCGGCACCGGATCGTCTCCGCGAACGGCCTGCCCGCGGTGGCCTCGTACCTGAGCCGGGAGGCTGCGTTCGAGAGCTGGTCGATCAACGTGCTGACCCCGCGGGACGGCCGGATCGCGGAGGTCACCTCGTTCGTGGCGCGGGAGCACTTCGCGGCGTTCGGCCTGCCGGACGAAGTGGACTGACCGCGCGGTCCTGAGTGGACCGGTTTACCGGAGATCACGCCTGGGTAAACCGAAGATCCTCCGGTTGACGAGTCAGCGGAGGAGGTGATGCACCGTGGACCACATGGTGCATCGGCCGGATCGGTTCACCAGTGTCGTGGACGGGCCGTCGGAACTGGCGGCGCTGCGGCGGCGAGTGCGGTTCATGCTCGCCGGCGTCGGCGAACACCACGTCGTCGACGCGCTGCTGGCGACCGACGAGATCGCCAGCATCGCCTGGCTGTCCACGCGCCAGCCGTTCACGGTGCGGCTGGGCTGGGCGGGCGCGGACACCATCCGGGTCGACGTGACGATCGCCGCCGAGCCACCCGCTCGCGGTGACCTCGGCACGTCGGCGGACGTCCTCGACGGCATCGCCGCTCGGTGGGGCATGACCCCGCGCCGCGGCGGCACGATGCTGTGGGCGGACGTTCCGGTCGCCGTCCCGGTCGCGCCGGACGGACCGGCGCTGGACGCGGTGCACGTGACGGAACCGGCCTGAGTGGTCGCCGGTGGTCCGGCTCCGGGCCACCGGCGGCTGCGGATAGAGTGTGCGGGCTCGAGCAGACCGTCGATGGAGGATCCGTGCCGCAGGCCTTCGCCACCCGCTGGACGCGCGAGGGGAGCGAAGTGATCGTCACCATCGTCGGCGAGGTCGACCTCACCACCGCGCCCCGCGTCCGCGAAGCAGTGAAGGACGCCCGCGACAGCGTCGGTCCGGTGCCGCTCACCACGGTCATCCTCGACCTGTCCGAGGTCGAGCACCTGGACTCCCTCGGCCTGGCCGTCCTGGTCGAGACGGCCGCCGAATGCCACTCCGCCGAGCAGGCGCTGGCGCTGATCTGCCCGACGCCGGTCGTCACGCGGCCGCTGGAGATGACCGGCCTGAACGGCATCCTGACGATCACCGCCTCACTGGACGAGGCACGCGACGCGGCCCGGCGGTACCTGGAGCACTAGGCACTGGTGGTGGACCCGGGCCGCACGATCATCAGCACCGTGACCGTGGCCCACAGGATGTTGAAGATCCCGGTGTACATCGCCAGCCGGGCCGGGGCCCGCGGTGGGAGTTCCGCCTGCTCGGCTACGCCGTCGAGGATGCCCTGCTGGCGCGGCAGCACCACCAGCACCAGCACGGCCGCCGCGATCGCGGTGAGCACGATGGACACGACCACCCACGCGTCGCCCGTCACGCCCAGGCTGCCGGCCGTCGCGAAGCCGAAGACCGGGATCGCGATGCCGACGGCGGCGTAGACCCGGCAGATGCGGTGCAGGGTGCGCAGGACCGCGAGGTCGTGGTCGGTGCCGGCGACGGCGCGGCGGGTCGCGGCGGGGAACATGCTGGCCGCGACCGTGACCGGGCCGATCGCGACGAGCGCCGCGAGCACGTGGAGGGAGAGCAGAACCTTCGTCACGGGCAGCGACGGTAACGGCCGCCGCCGATCTCCGGAACTGGCGCGATGGCCAACTTCCACCGGATTCTCGCCAGCGGGCCGACCAGGGCGGTCCTGGCGGAGCCGGGTGGCGAGGGCCTACGGTGTCGCCATGCACACCGTCGCCGTGCTGGCGCTGGACGGCGTGGTCCCGTTCGACCTGGCCACCCCGATCGAGGCGTTCACCCGCACCCGGTTGCCGGACGGCCGCCCGGCCTACTGGGTGCGGGTCTGCGCCCCGGGCCCGACGATCGACGCGGGCACGTTCACGCTGCAGGCCCAGTGGGGCCTCGACGCGCTCGCCGACGCCGACACCATCATCCTGCCCGGCTGCGCGAACCCGGCGGTGCCGGTGCCGGAGGACGTGCTGGACGCACTGCGCAAGGCGGCCGCGGACGGGACGCGCATCGCGTCGATCTGCGCCGGCGCGTTCGTCCTGGCCGCGACCGGGCTGCTCGACGGGCTGCGCGCGACCACGCACTGGGTCGCCGCGGACCTGCTCGCGCGGCGGCACCCGGAGGTCGAGGTCGACCCGGACGTGCTGTACGTGGACAACGGCCAGTTCCTCACCTCGGCCGGCGCGGCGGCGGGGCTGGACCTGTGCCTGCACCTCATCCGGCGCGACCACGGCTCCGCGGTGGCCGCCGACGCCGCGCGGCTGTCGGTGATGCCGCTGGAGCGGGAGGGCGGCCAGGCGCAGTTCATCGTGCACGACCAGCCGCCCGCGCCGCGGGGTTCGCTGCTGGAGCCGGTGCTGCGGTGGATGACCGACCACCTGGACCGGGACCTGACGCTGGCCGATGTGGCGGCCCGGGCCGGCATGAGCACGCGGTCGCTGAACCGCCACTTCCGCGAACAGACCGGGACGACGCCGCTGCAGTGGCTGCACCGCGAACGGATCCGGCAGGCGCAGTACCTGCTGGAGACGACGCGGCACCCGGTGGACCGCATCGCGGGCCAGGTGGGGTTCGGCTCACCGACCGCGTTCCGGGAACGGTTCCGGCGGGTGGTCGGCACGAGCCCGAACGCCTACCGGGCGGCGTTCCAGAAGCGGGACTGACGCTCGCCTCAGCCGCGCAGGGACTCGTAGGGCTTCATCGCCGGGTAATAGTCGGTGAACTCCGGGCGTGGCGCGCCGGTGCGGGCGGCCACCAGCAGGTCCAGGTAGTACTCCCAGCCCGGCCCGATCTCGCCGATGCCCTCGAAGAGAGCGATCCCCACCCCGCCATGCGCGGGACGGGGCCGTTCCGTCCAGTCCTGGTACTGTCCGCTCATGACGCCCCGGACCCGTCGCGCGCCGAGCGGCGCCGCCGTGCTGCGTGTCGAACTCACCGACGCCATCGTCGAGGTCGTGATCGACGAGCTGGCCGAGAAGGGCTACGCGCGCACCTCGATGGACGGTGTCGCCAAGCGGGCGGAGGCCGGGAAGAGCTCCCTGTACCGCCGGTGGTCCTCGAAGCAGGACATGGTGGCCGACGCGGTGTCCCAGCTGAGCGTTCCGCTGGTCGACATCCCGGACAGCGGCTCGCTGCGCGGCGACGTCGAGCGCGCGTTCGAGATGGTCGTCAAGTGGCTCAGCGACGAACGCCTGGGCCGGATCCTGCCCGACCTCACCGCCGAGGCCAAGCGCAACCCGGCGCTGGCCAAGGCGCTGTCCGAGCACCTGGAGAACCCGCGCCGCGCCAAGGCGGAACCGGTGCTGGACCGCGCGATCGCCCGCGGCGAGCTGCCGCCGGACGTGGACCGCGAGCTGGCGCTCGACATGTTCGCCGCCCCGATCTACTGGCGCTACACCGTCCGCCGCACCGAGATCACACCCGAGTTCCTGGCGACGCTGGTCGACTCGACGCTGGCGTTCCTCGGCGCGCGCCCGGCGCAGAAGTAGTCACCGCAGCACCCGGAACGTGCTGCGGTGGAACACCACCGGCTCCGCGCCGGGGAAATCGGTCAGCGCCGTGATGCCGAGCAGCGCGATGACGTGGTCCCCGGCATCGACCTCGCCCGTCAGCCGGCATTCGATCTGCAGCGCACTGTCCTCGACCAGCACCGCGCTGCCGCGAGCCACCCACGGCACACCGGCGAACCGGTCGCCCTCCGGCATCGCGAGGCTGCGGCAGATCGCGCCCTGCCCGGCCGACAGCACACTGACTCCCAGGGACGGCGCCCGGCGCAACTGCCGCCAGGTCCGCGAAGCCTTCCGCACGCACACCGACACCAGCGGCGGCTCCAGCGACACGGCGGTGAACGTGCTCGCGGCCATGCCCACCGGCTCGCCGCCGACCAACGCGCACACCGCGGCCACACCGCTCGGGAACTGGCCGAACGCCGCGCGCAGCGTCGTCCCGTCGATCACGTCCGCGCTCCTTCCCGCTCGGACGACCAGGCGTCGCGGAGGAACTCGATCGCCGGGTGGACCACCTCGGGGCTGCTGAACACCGCGGTCGCGTGATCGGCCCCGGGCACCACCTCCAAAGTGGACTGCCCGCCCGCGGCGAGCACGGCTTCGTGCAGCCGTCTGCTCTGCCCCAGCCCGCACCGGTGGTCGGCGTCGCCGTGGCTGATCCGGAACGGCGGCACCCGCGACGCCGCCGCCACCGCGCGCGACACCGCCGCCCCGGCCACCACGTCCGGCCGCGACGCCAGGGGAAACCCGAAGAACTGCGACCCGACATCCACCATGGTCCGCAGACCGGCCCGTGTGGGCTCGAAGGCGTCCTCGACGATCGTCGAGAAGTCCGTGACCGGGTAGTGCAGCACCACCGCGGACAGCCGCGCGGACACCGCGGGGTGGTCGCCGACCGGCCGTCCGATCCGGCCGGTGAGCGCGGCCAGCGCCATCAGGTAACCACCGGCGGAGCTGCCCCACCCGGCGATGCGCGTGGGGTCCAGCCGGTACCGGTGGGCGTGCACGCGCACCCACCGGATCGCGGCGAGCACGTCCTCGACGGGCTCCGGGTAGCGCGCCTCGCCGGCGAGCCGGTAGTCCAGCGAAGCCACCGCGATCCCGTGCCGCAGCAGGGCCGCCCACGGGCCCATTTCCTTGACTCCGCCGAGGAAACTGCCGCCGTGCGCGTAGACCACGACCGGCACCGGACCGGCCGTTTCGAGCGGGACGTGCAGGTCCAGCGTCAGCGGGCGCCAGCCGACCGGGATCGCGTACCTGACGCCGAGGTACGACTCGGCCCCGTCGAGCACCCGGACCGGCCGGACCGTCCGCAAGCGAGGGTCAGCGAGGTGGTGCGAGGCCGGTCGCGTGAACGGGACCTCGGACGGATGTGGGAGCGTCATGCCTTCCGCACCCCCGGCAGGTAGCGGCCGGCGTCCGGGATCTCACCGGTCAGCTCGGCGGCGCCGACGAACGCGTTCTTGGCGTCGATGCTGTCGTGGCTGGCGAACGTGCGCGCGTTGCGCCAGAACCGGTCCAGCCGGTACTTGTTGGCGGTGCTGCGCGCGCCGGTGAGGTCGTGCACGCGGGCGGTCACGTCCAGCGCCGCGGTGGTGCAGGCGACCTTGACCTTGAAGAACTCGGTCATCAGCGCGCGCAGGTCGGTCGTCGCGCCGGCGTTCGCCAGCTTCCGGCAGGTGTCCAGCAGATAGGCGCGGCCCGCGGCGAGTTTCGCGGCCATCTCGCCGATCTGCCGGTGCATCAACGGATCCGCCATCGCGGAGGGGAACATCGGCATGCTCGCCCGGTTCAGCCCGCGCAGGTACTCCAGCATCGCCGCATACGCACCTTCCCCGATTCCCTGCAGCAGCAACGCGTGTCCCGGCAGGACGAGGTCCACGAACACGACCTCCGACTCCGGCGCCGCGTAGTGCCAGCCGTCGGGCACGAACACCTCGGCGTAGGTGATGGTCTGGCTGATCGTGCCGCGCTGGCCCATGTTGTCCCAGTCGCCGTGCGCCTCCACGCCGGGCGCGTCGAGCCGGATCAGCGCGTGGTGCCGGGAGGTCGCGCCGTCCGGCTCGGTGATGCGGAAGCTGACGTTGGCCAGGTCGCGTCCGCCGCCGCCGCTGTTGGTGTTGAACGTCTTCACGCCGTTGACGACCACGCCGCCGTCGACCCGGCGTCCGGTGACCGGGCCGGTGCCGCCGGTTTCGGCGTTGGAGGCGACGATGCGCCGCCCCTGGAAGATCAGCTCGTCGGCGATCGCCTGCTTGGTGGAGGCGGGCAGCGGCGCGGACATCACCTCGCGGGCCTGCAGGGCGGTGGTCGCCCAGCACTGGCCGGTCGAGCCGTCGCCGGCGGTCACCTCCAGCGCCGCCTCGACCACCCGGTCCCAGCCGGCGAAGGTGCCGCCCGTCCACAGGCCGCCGAACTCGACGGGGACGTTCGCGCGCTGCAGACCGGCCTCGCCGAGCAAGCGCATCGCCTCGGTGGGATCGACGCCGAGCGCGTCCACCGCCACGCCCAGCTCGGCGATGCGCGGCCGCAGCGCCTTGGCGCGGGCGACGATCTCGTCGTAGCTCGCGGGGGCCGACGGCCAGGCGGGGATTTCACGGTTTTGCGTGGTCACGGACATGAACATCGTCCTCCCGGGAGTTTTCGATGAATGGACGATACGGTGTCGTCCCGTCCAAAGTAACTCGCCCGGAGCGGGCCAACAAGAGTCTGGACAGCCGGGGAACATCCGGCGTACGCTGCTTGGACGCGACGATACCGTATCGACCATTCGCGAGCGCTGTTCCGTGGCGTGGTGGGGGGACCGCCATTCACCCCGGATGTCCAGGAGTGCTCATGAACCCAGACGGAAACCACCAGTTGCGACCGAACGCGGTGGGCATCTTCGACATGATCCTCATGGTGATCGCGGTGACCGCGCCGCTCACCGCGGTCGCCTCTAACCTCTCGCTGAGCCTCGCGTTCGGCGCCGGCGTCGGCACGGTCGGCGTGCTCGTCCTGGTGCTGGTGATCCTGCTGGTGTTCTCCGCCGGTTACGTGGCCCTGAGCCGCCAGGTGGTCAACGCCGGCGCCTACTTCGCCTACATCGGGTTCGGCCTGGGGCGGCGGATGGGCGGGGCGTCGGCACTCGTGGCGACGCTGGCCTACAACCTCGCGGCGGCCGGGATGTCGGTGGCCGTCGGGTACTTCGGGCACCTCGGGCTGTCGGCCTACCTCGGCGTGGACGTGCCGTGGTGGGTGATCGCGCTGGTGGCCACCGGTGCCACCTGGGTGGTCGGCTACTTCGGCGTGACGATCGCGGGGAAGGTGAACGTCTTCGTCGCCGTCACCGAGTTCGCGATGCTGCTGGCGTTCGCGATCGCCGTGGTGGCGCGGCGGCCCGGCGGGTTCTCGGCCGGCGTGTTCGCGCCGGGCGCCGTGTTCGGCGGCAACTTCGGCCTCGCCGTGGTGTTCTGCATCCTGTCCTTCGCCGGGTACGAGGCGGCCGCGATCTACGGCGAGGAGGCCCGGTCGGCGCGGCGGAACGTCGGCCGGGCCACGTATTCCGCGCTGATCGTGCTGGCCGTGACGTTCGTCTTCGTCATGTGGGCGATCGCGGCGGCGTTCCCGGACGCGGTCGCGGTGGCGCAGGCCGATCCCGGTGCACTGCTGGTCGCCGCGATCACCGCCTACCTCGGCTCGTGGGCCGGGCCGGTGCTGAGCCTGATGATCACGTTCAGCTTCTTCGCGGCGGCGCTGTCCTTCCACGCGATCGCGTCGCGGTACATGTTCTCCCTGGCGCGCGACGGTTTCCTGCCGCGCGGGCTGAGCCGGGTGCACCCGCGGTGGCGGACACCGGTGCCGGCGGGGACCGTGCAGCTGGTGGTGTGCGTGCTGGTGGTCGTGCCGTTCGCGGTGGCGGGCGCCGATCCGATCGTGACCTTCTTCCCCGCGGTCTCCGGGATCACCGCGCTGGCGATCATCTACCTGATGGCCGCGTGCTCGGCGAGCATCGTCACCGCTGCCGCGCGCGGGCGGATCACCGGTCCGGTGTGGACGGTGCGGGTGGCGCCGTCGATCGCGTGCGTGGCACTGGTGAGCTGCGGGGTGGTCATCGTCGCGCACTACCCGGAGATCACCGGTAGTGATTCGCCCGTCATCAGCGCGCTGCCGCTGTCCCTCGTCGTCGCCGCGGTCTACGGCTGGTTCGCGGCGCGGACCCGGACCGTCACCGAGCAACCGGCCCTGGCCTGAAAGGAAGTCCCATGAGCTACACCCCGAATCCCGGCGACACGCTGGTGTTCGAGAACGACCGCGTGCGGGTGTGGTCGATGACCCTGCCGCCGCGCGGGATGTACGACTGGCACCAGCACCACCACGACCACCTGATCATCTGGCCGGACCCGGGCCGCGCGGAGGCGCAGCGCCTCGGCGAGGAGGAGTGGCCGGTGCGGCAGACGGCGGAGGCCGGGTACGTGGCGTTCAAGACCGTCGGCAGTGGCGGGCCCCTGACGCCGCACCGGATCCGCAACCTGGAGGACCACGCGGTGACGCACTACATTGTGGAGCTGATCAGCGAGCCGTCACCGAGCCCGGTGGAACTGCCGTCGGAGACGAACGACCGCGGGTCGGCGGTGGACGTGCGTACCGGCGAGCCGTTCTAGGAGGGTCACGTGCGAGTCGCCCTGCGCCCGGCGACGGAGGGCGACCGCGAGTTCTGCTTCCGGCTGCACGAAGCCGCGATGGGCGCCTACGTCGCGGCCGTGTGGGGCTGGGACGAGCGGGAGCAGCGCGCGTACCACGACCGCGGTTTCGCTCCGGGCCGGTGGCGGATCGTCACCGTGGACGGTGCTGACGCGGGGATGCTCAGCGTGGAGCACCGCCCCGGCTCGCTGTACCTGGGGCGGATCGAACTGCTGCCGGAGTTCCAGGGCCGCGGCATCGGGAGCCTGCTGATCACGGACCTGATCGCCGACGCGGACCGGCACGAGGTCGCGGTGGAGCTGGACGTGCTGGCCGTCAACACGCGGGCCCGCGCGCTGTACCGGAGGCTGGGTTTCCGCGAGGTGCGCCGGCACGGTGACGGCGATCGCAAGATCACCATGAGGTACCACGGAACGCGGACGGGAACCCGCTGATCTGGCGAACCCCTGATCCCGGCGAGCGGGGGGGGAGACCGGTGGTGACCCGCGGGGCCCCGACCGTGGCACGCGGTGGCGCGCAGGGCACGGTGGCAGGCACAGCACGCGCGGGTTGGGGCGCGGTGGCCCGAGCCGAGGGCCTGTGCAGCCCACATGGCTCGCGGTGGTGGCGCGGCGCGCGCAGCTCCCGGTGGCGGCACGGCACCACAGCTCGCGCCGACGGCACGGCACGCACAGCCCCCGATGGCAGCACGGCACGCACAGCCGCCTCGACGGCGTGGCCGATTCGCGCCCGCAGCGCCGCCACGCGCCGCCACGGCCCGCCCGCCGTGCAGCGCTGGTTGCGGCAGCGCAGCACAGCCGGCCCGCGCGGAAGCCCTAACCCGCCACCGGCTCCAGCACCTTCGCGCCCGTCTTCTCCCGCAGCTCCTCCTCCGTCACGCCCGGCGCGAGCCGCACCAGGCGGAGGCCCTCCGGGGTCACGTCCAGCACCGCCAGGTCCGTGATGATGCGGTCCACCACCCCCGCGCCGGTCAGCGGCAGCGTGCACGTCTCGACGATCTTGGGGCTGCCGTCCTTCGCCACGTGGTCGGTGATCACGATGATCCGCTTGGTGCCCGCGACCAGGTCCATCGCGCCGCCCATGCCCTTCACCAGCGCGCCGGGCACGGTCCAGTTCGCCAGGTCGCCGTTGGCGGCCACCTGCAGGGCGCCGAGGATCGCCAGGTCGATGTGCCCGCCGCGGATCATGGCGAACGACGTCGCCGAGTCGAAGAAACTCGCGCCGGGCTGGACGGTCACCGTCTGCTTGCCTGCGTTGATCAGGTCGGCGTCCTCCTCGCCCTCGAACGGGAACGGGCCCAGACCGAGGATCCCGTTCTCGCTCTGCAGGGTCACCCGCACGCCGTCCGGGATGTGGTTGGCCACCAGCGTGGGGATGCCGATGCCGAGGTTGACGTAGTCCCCGTCGCGCAGTTCCGCCGCCGCCAGCGCGGCCATCTCGTCGCGGCTCCAGCCCATGGTCACGCCTCCGTTCCGGCGAGCGCCCGCGGGCGCACCGTGCGCTTCTCGATCTCCTTCTCCCGCGGCGTGGCGACCACCAGGCGGTCGACGAACACACCGGGGGTGATCACCAGGTCCGGGTCGACGTAGCCGTCGAGCAGGACCTCGGTCTCCACCACCGTCACCCGGCCGCACGTGGCGACGACCGGGTTGAAGTTGCGGGCCGCCATCCGGTACACGAGGTTGCCCTCCCGGTCGGCGGTGTGGGCCTGGAACAGCGCCAGGTCGGCGACGATGCCGCGCTCCTGCACGTAGGTCTCGCCGTCGAACTCGGCGTGCGGCTTGCCCTCGGCGACGGGCGTGCCGACCCCGGTCTTCGTGTAGAACGCCGGGATGCCGGCGCCACCGGCACGCATCCGCTCGGCCAGCGTGCCCTGCGGCGCGAACTCGACCTCGACCGTGCCGTCCAGGTACTGCTGCGCGAACAGCTTGTTCTCCCCGACGTAGGACGCGATCACCTTGCGGACCTGCTTGTTCTCCAGCAGCAGCCCGAGCCCCTTGCCGTCCACGCCCATGTTGTTCGACACGATCGTCAGGTCGCGGACGCCGGAGTCGCGGACGACCTCGATCAGGTCGTAGGGGATCCCGGACAGGCCGAAGCCGCCGACCGCGATCGTCATGCCGTCCCGCAGCGCGCCGGCCATCGCGTCGGCGGCCGCGCCGAACACCTTGGACACGTGAACTCTCCTTCGAGCGTCCGTGGAATGAGCACCTGTCCGCAGTCAAGACGACCTGGGAAAACCCGGTCAAGCAGGCGCACTGGATCTCTCGTCAGATGAACATCCCGGGCGCGGGCGTTCACTGAGTGGACATACCATGGGGACATGCCACCTGCCCATGTGATCGGCCGCGCCGCGATCGTGCTGCGCGCGCTGTCCGCCGCGGGCGAGCCCGGCGCGTCGACGTCGGACGTGTCCCGCCTGACCGGGCTGGCGCGCCCGACGGTCCACCGGCTGCTCGCCGCGCTGGCCGACGAGGGGTTCGTCGACCGCGACCAGCGCAGCGGCCAGTGGTACCTCGGCCCGGAGCTGTACCTGCTGGGCGAGTCGGCGGCCGCGCGTTACGACGTGACGCAGCACGCGCGGGCGAGCGTGCACCGGCTCGCGGCGGCGACCGGGGAGAGCGCGTTCTTCTCCGCCCGCCGCGGCGACGAGACGGTGTGCCTGCTGCGCGAGGACGGTGACTTCCCGATCCGGTCGTTCGTGCTGTACGAGGGCGCGCGGTTCCCGCTCGGGGTGGTCTCGGCCGGGCTGGTCGTGCTGTCGCTGCTGTCCGACCGGGAGATCGACGAGTACCTGGCGCGGGTCGACCTGACGGAGCGGTGGGGCGAGGCGCACGCGCCGGGGCCGCTGCGCGAGCGGATCGCCGAGACGCGGGAGCGCGGGTACGCCGTCAACCCGGGTCTGGTGGTCGAGGGCAGCTGGGGCATGGCGGCGGCGGTGTTCGGCTCGTCCGGGGAGCCGGCGTGGGCGCTGACGCTGACCGGGGTGGAGTCGCGTTTCCGCGAGCCGCGGCGGGCGCAGATGGGCGCGCTGCTGCTCAAGGAGGCCCATGCGCTGACGACGGCACTCCGCGCGGACCGGCAGCGCACCGGGCTCTGAAGGACCGTCAGCGCGCCAGTATCCGGCCCGCCACCAGCAGGTCGTGCGGGTACGTCACCTTGATGTTCTCCACCGCGCCCGGCACCCACCGCACCGGCGTCCGCGAGTACCGCTCCATCACCGAGGCCGTGTCGGTGCCCGCGAAGCCCTCGCGCGCGGCCTGTTCGTAGGCCGCGACGAGCGGGGCGGCGCGGAAGCCCTGCGGCGTCTGCGCGCGGACCAGCGTGCCCGGCGGCCGGGCGCCCTCGTCGGTCACGATGTCGTCCGCCACCACACCGGGCATCGCGCCGCCGTGCTCGCGTGCCGTGCGCAGGACCTCGGTGATCAGGGCGGGCGTGACGAGCGGACGGGCGCCGTCGTGCAGCAGGACCGCGTCGACCGCGCCGGATTCGATGCGCCCGGCCAGGTGCCGCAGGGCGTTCAGCTCGGAGTCCTGCCTGCTCGCGCCGCCGTGCACGATCTCGGCCCGCGCGCCGAGCCCGGACAACGCCTCCTCGGCGAGCGCCCGGTCCTGCGGCCGGATGACGAACACCAGCACGCCGACCCCGGGCGTCCGGGCGAACGCCGCCAGCGACCACGCCACGATCGGCCGGCCCGCCAGCGGCAGGTACACCTTGTTCACGCCGGCACCGACACGCGTCCCGGCCCCGCTGGCCAGCACGACCGCGGCCGCCGTCGGGTTCTGCTCCGCAGCCATGCGCCGATCGTAGGCACCACCGGGTGGTCACGGTGCGCCCGGCAGGTCTCGCCGCTCGAAATCCGCGCGCAGGGCCGCACACCGGGCACGACCCCGCTCATACAGACGGCCGAACACGAACGCATCGGACACCGAATCACCCACCCGCTGCCGCAGGAGCTGCCCCACGCTCACCACCGCACGGTCACGGTGCGCCCGGCAGGTCCCGCCGCTCGAAATCCGCCCGCAGAGCCGCACACCGGGCACGACCCCGCTCATACAGACGCCCGAACACGAACGCATCGGACACCGAATCACCCACCTGTTCCCGCAGGAGTTGTCCCGCGCTCACCAGGTCGTGGTACTCGCCCAGTTCGCGCTGCAGCGACTTCACCGCCCGCCGCCACGGGCGCACCCGCTTGCCCAGTACCGGTCGCGCGGCATCCGCGACGTACCGCGCCGCCTTGGCCTTCTTGCGCACCTCGTGCAGGGCGGCGTCCGGGTCGCGGCAGCGGGGGCTCGCCGCCATCGCCGCCGCCAGCCGCCGGTCCGCGCGGCGCAGTGCCTTCCGCAGCTCCCGGCGCCCGGATTCCGCCGAGGTCGTCAGCGGCGGGTCGGCCACCCACTCGTCGAGCGCGCCCAGCAGCCGCGCGTACCGCTCACTGGTCAGCTCCGCGAGCAGCGCCCGCCGCTCCCGTTCCGCGGCTTCGTCCAAACGCGACTCGAGCGTGCGGCGGGCGTGCTCGGTTTCCGGCTCGCGCGGGAACTTCGCCAGCTCGCCCAGCAGGGTCTCCCGCCGGACCTCGCCGTCCCGCGCCGGGGACAGCACCCGCCCGGCCCACTTCAGCTCGTCGGCCAGCGCCTTCACCCGCTCGCGCACGAAGAGCCGCCGGTAGCCGCGCAGCGCGCTGCGCAACCGCCGCAGCGCGACCCGCAGCTGGTGCACCGCGTCGCCGTCCCCGCGCCGGACGCCTTCGTCGTGCCGCCGGACCGCCTCGACCTGCGTGCGCACATAGGCCATCACGGTCTCCCCCGCGTTGCCCGGCGCACCGGCCGCGGCGAGGTCGTCGGCGAGCAGGCGCCGCAGCTTCGACGGCCAGTGCGCGGGCCGCACCCCGTCCGCGACGAGCGCCCGCGTGAGCGTGTCGAGCAGCCCGGGGTCCCCGGTGTCGAGTTCGACCTCGAGTTCACGCCAGCGGTCCAGGTGCGCGTGCTCGCCGGCCCGCTCGCCGTGGACGTGGTCGTCGGTCAGCACGGCCAGCCGCCGCCCGTCGGCGGCGGTCAGGTCGTGGGTGAACCGGTCGACGCGCAGGTGGGCGATCTCGACGAGGTCCGCACCACCGGTCCACTCGCGCGCGGCTTCGGCGAGTTCCGCGGGCAGGTGGTCGCCCGGGGGCAGCTGGGTCTCCTCGCGGGCGCCGTCGGCGGCGGGACGCTTGAGGTGCCAGCCCGCGTCCTCGCCGCCGGTGCGCCTGCGCAGGGTCACGCCCGCCCGCGCCAGGCGGAGGTCGCGCGTGTCGTAGTAGGTGTTGTCCAGCCGGGATTCCCGCGGCGGGGCCTGGTCGGCCACCGGCCCCACGCCGGCCAGCCGGGGCACCGGCCGTCCGTCGTCGAAGTCGAACTTCCGCTCCCGCTCGGTGACCGTTTTCGCGCCCATGTCCGGGAATTCCCCGGCGGTCACCGGCGGAAACCCCGCCTACCGCACGCCGCGGATGGGCAGGATCAGCACCGCGCCCACCGCGGCCGCCGCCGCGCCGAGCAGGAACAGCGCCGGGAAGTTCTGCGGCATCGCCGCGGTGGCGCCGATCGACAGCACCGCCGGGGCCACCGCGGGCACCACCGAGCCGGGCAGGTTGTTCGCGATGTTCATCAGCCCGAGGTCCTTCGCCGGGTTCGCCGGGTCCGGCAGCACCTCCGTCACCAGCGCGATGTCGACCGCGAAGTACACACCCTGCCCGAGCCCGACCACCGCGATCGCGGCCAGGAAGAACGGGAACGAGTCCGCGACGGCCGCCAGCACGAGCCCGGCCGCGAAGATCGCCGCGGACGCGATCACGAACGGCTTGCGCCGGCCGAGCCGGTCGGACGCCTTCGCCGCCACCGGGGCGAAGATCAGCGCCGCCGCGGTCAGCACCAGGGTCGACAGGAACACCGCGCCCGCCACCTCGGCCGGCGGGAAGTGCAGCACGACCATCAGGTAGAACGCCTGGTACGCCTGCACCGCCGCGACCCCGAGGAACAGCAGGAACCGGCTCAGCCACGCCCAGGAGAAGTTCGCGTGCCGCACCGGGTTGAGCCAGAACGTGCCGAGCAGGTCGCGCCACCCGAACGCCGGCCGGTCCGCCTTGTGCAGCCGCGGATCCTTCAGCACCACCGCGAACAGCACGCATCCGGCGACCGCGATGGCCGCGGGCAGCAGGATCATCGCCGGCAGGTTCGGCGACACCAGCTGCGCCACGAACAACCCGATCACCACACCGACCGGCAGGCTCAGCCCGACCACGGCGGACGCCGGTCCTCTTCGGTCCGGCGCGAACTGGTCCGGGATCACCGCGGTGATCGCCACCGTCGCCGAGGTCAGGCCGATCGCGGTGACGATCCCGGCGAGGGTCAGGGTCAGCGTGCTGGTGCCGGCGAGCATGCCGAGCGCGCCGAGCGCGAACAGCGCCGCGGCCAGCAGCAGGTAGGGCCGCCGCCGCCCGAGCCGCCCGGTGGTGCGGTCGGACAGCCGCCCGAACGCCGGGAACGCCACGAGCGCGCACAGGGCGCTGACGCCGGTGACGATCGAGACGGTGGTCGTGGCGCCGACCGGGTCGATCAGCGTCGCCTTGAGCGACAGCGTCAGGACCGCGGGCACCAGCTGGGCCATCACCGCGCCGATCGCCGCGAACCCGAGGAAGAACAGGAAGCTGCGCCCCGGGTTGGTCCAGCTGCGCGGCGTCGTCGTGGTGGTTCCGGGCAGGGAGGACGTACTCATCGTCGGCACCTTTCGCCTCGTTGCGAACTGCGGGAAGGATGACAGCGGCACCGGCGCCGGTTAAGGCGCGCGGTCAACCAATGGAACGGTTTCCGGAACGTCCACATGCGAGGCGAGCAACGCGCCAGTGCCGCCACGAACGCCTCGCCGTGGTGCGCAGGTCGTCGCGGGGTGGATCGGCATCGTCAGCCCTCCCGCCGGGACACGGCGCGGGGCCGCCAGTTCGTGGTCTCGAGCCCGTGGCCGAGCGGGAACACCGGGTCCTCGGTGCCGCCCGGCAGGTCCTCGGGGTGCGCCTCGACCGCGGCCATCGACCGGGGCAGCTCGAACGGCAGCCGGCCCTCCGGGCGGGCGTGACCGAACACGACGTCGAGCACGGCGTCGTCGGTGGCGCCGAAGTCGGCCACCAGCGCGGCGGTGTGCTCGGCGAGTTCGGGGATCACGGCCGGCCGGTCGAGGAACACGTCGACCACCGTCGGGACCGTGGCGGCCAGCTC
The DNA here is from genome assembly GCF_003385175.1 of Amycolatopsis ruanii. Taxonomy (NCBI): domain Bacteria; kingdom Bacillati; phylum Actinomycetota; class Actinomycetes; order Pseudonocardiales; family Pseudonocardiaceae; genus Amycolatopsis; species Amycolatopsis ruanii. The sequence goes on along the minus strand of NZ_PQHY01000070.1, from coordinate 1,978 downwards.
CAGCAGGTGCGCGCGCTCGTCCTCGGGCAGGTCCAGCCGCCCCTGGTGGAAGAACGCCTCGGGCAACGTCCGGCGCGGCTCGTACGGGGCCGCGATCCGGACCAGGGCGTAGTCGGCCTCCACCGGAGTGTCCACAATGGTCGCGTATGCGGCGGCTGTCCGGGGGTCGACGCCTTCGACGTAGAGCCGGCACCCGGAGGGCAGGGGCAGCACGGAGTCGGTCAGCAGGGTCATCGCGCGCCGCTGCGCCGCCGCACCGGCCGCGGCGAGGTCCTCCCGGCCGACGGTCGTCACGGCGATTTCCTCGTTCACGTAGGGGTTTTCGAACAACCCCAGCCGGAACAGGACGGTCAGCACGCGGCGCACGGACTCGTCGATCCGGGCCTCGCTCACGCGCCCGCTGATCACCAGATCCGCGATCACCTCCGGGCACCACTCGCCGCCGAACTGGTCCACACCCGCGTCGAGCAGCATCAGCGCGCGCTCGGCGCGGTCCAGGTGCTCCGCGCCCCACGCGCGCGCCGGCCACACCGTCCCGCCCGGCAGCACCGAGTCCGTGAGCAGCCCGAAGTCCGTGCAGACGACGCCGTCGTAGCCCTCGTCCCGGCGCAGACGGCCGGCCACCACCTCGCGGTCGAAGGCGAACCCGACCTCGGCGAGACCGGGCACGCCGACCGGGCGCCCGTAGTACGGCATGACGGCGGCGGCCCCGGCGCGCAGGGACGGGCGGAACTGGTCGAGGTGCTGCTCGAACCGCCCGGCCGGGTAGACCTGGTCCGGGCTCGCGGCGAAGTGCGCGTCCTCGCCGCCGGCCTGCGGGCCCGCGCCCGGCCAGTGCTTGACCATGCTCGCCACGGATCCGGGGCCGAGCCGCGGGCCCTGCAGCTCCTCGACGTAGGCCCCGGCGAGGCGGCCGACCAGGTCCGGATCGGCGCCGAACGTGCCGACGGTGCGCGCCCAGCGCGGCTCGGTGGCGAGGTCGGCCATCGGGTGGGTGGCCATGCGGATGCCGACCGCGGTGTACTCGGCCCGGATGGCACGGGCGAAGTCGCGGACCAGTTCCTCGTCACCGATCGCGCCGAACCCGAGCGGTTCCGGCCAGCGCGAGCAGCCACCATCGGCGACCGAGGTGAGCGGGTTGTCGTTGGCCGAGTGGCGCGGATCGGAGGAGATCAGCACGGGGATGCCGAGACGGCTGCGGGCGGCGAGGTCCTGCAGGCGGTTGTGCCAGCGGGCCAGCGGCCCGGCGGCGACCGGGGCCATGAGGGTGAGGCAGCGCAGGTGTTTGTCGCGCACGGATTCGGTGGTCGGGGCGGTGGGCATGATGCCGGCCGACTCCTCGACGAACCCGCCGTCCGGCGTCACGGCGACCGGCGCGTGACACAGCAACCCGGTCTTCTCGGCGAGGGTCATCCGGCCGATGAGGTCGCGCACGCGCTCCTCGACGGGACGGTCCGGATCCTTGTAGGGCACCAGCATGGTGGCGAGCATGACGCCCGCCACCAGCGGCGATCCATCACCGTGCCATTGGTTGGCACACCTCGTCGACGACGACTACCTCGGCGCGGCCCGGTCGAGCACATCCAGCTCGGTGACGAGGGCGTGATAGGCCGCCGGGCTTGCCTGGAGGAGGTCGTCCAGGACACTTGTCCAGTCCTCGCGGCTCAACCGACGAGCGATCTCGCCCTGCGACCGGACGGCCGGAGTCACGAGGTTGAACAGCCCGTAGGGAATCTCCTTGCCAGGTCCCTCGGGCATTTCGAGCAGGATCATCGGTGGCCAAAGCGCCTCGACCTGCTCCATCACCTCCGTCAGGGTACGTAGTCGTCCAGCGCCGAACCCCAGAAAAGGGGCTCTTTGTACTGATGTGTGGGTGGGTCTGCCCAGGTAGCGGAGGGGCACGTCGTTGCTGGGTCTAGGTTTCTGAGCTGTCGAGGAACAGAAACCGGATAGACGGAGAACGACGTGCCCGCTGCCA